>NZ_SSDQ01000065.1:0-36065 GCF_004794315.1 Microbacterium sp. PF5
GGCGGTCGGCTCGGCGGCGATGGCAGGCTCGGTGGTAGCGGTCGGCTCGGCGGCGGCGGCGGTCGGCTCGCTGGCGACGGAAGTCTCTGCGGGGGAGGCGGGCGCGTCGGCTGCGGCGAGGGTCGGCTCTGCTCCGGCGGCGACCGGAGTCGCTGCTGCGGCGAGGGTCGGCTCTACTGCGGCAGCAACGGTCCGCTCGACGGCGGCAGCAACGGTCGGTGCACCTTGCGGCTCGGGACGGAGGGCCCGGGAGCGGATGGCGGCCCGAGTGGCGGGCGGGGACGGGGTCGGCGTCACGGTCGCCGCGGGGGTCGGCTCCTCCGACGGGGTCGGAGCGGACGTGCGACGTCGGTCGCGGCGCAGCAGGGGCCGGGAGTCGATCGCGGATGCTGCGGGGTCGAGCGGGGCGTTCTCGCGCGAACGTCCGGAGGGTAGAGCAGTCGTGACGGGGTCCTTCCGCGAGCAGATGATCTCGGGTCACGGCCCCTTCGGGAGGACCGTTACCGTCCCGTAACCTACGTTGCCGTTCGGGGAGGCGTCAAATCCTCCGTGCCGGAATTCCTGCTGCGCAAGCTCCCGATGTCGTTGCGCCGCCTGGGCCCGTGGACGAGGGCGGAGTCGTCGCGGAGCATCAGAGTGGCATCGACGAGATCGCACCAGAGGGTGACACCGTGCTGGTGCCGATCGTGCGAAGGGTGGTGGATGTCACTTCCAAGACTACTCCGGACTGCCGAGCCGCCCTGGTAGTGCTTCTCGGACTGGTGTTTTTGCCGAATCCTGAAGGTCGCGGAGAGGCGCTTTCCATAGCTACTTCAGACAAACGGTTAGCTTAAATCCCAGTTCAATCGAGATTTAAGTCGGGGGTTCTTGAGCTTGAGATCCGCTCTGTGTCGTTGGCTCGGCGAATCGCCCAGTGGCGTCGGAGAGAGCTCTCTGCCCTCGAGGGGGACGGGAGTACGCGCTTCGTGCGGCGCCGCGAGGCTATCCTCCTACTCAGTCCGGCCGATGTACCGCCAGCCGCCGCTCAACATGCAGGTCCCGGTCAGTCTGTCGTTCGAAACCACTCGGAGAATGAAGGAGAGTTGTCGCTACGTTCCCCGGGACGGGTGCTCGTCATCCATTCAAAGTTGGGGCGCCGATGCCCATAGAGGTCGCCGAGAGCTTGAAGAGCCTCAGAAAAAGCGTGGGGCGCAACGCCGGCCTTGACCCGCTCTAGAATCTCGGCGATCTCACGATCCGAGGCGTCCCCCCAGTTGGATGCCCCGACGGGCGGCGTCAATGCACTTCGCTCGAGAAGGCTCCTCGCAGTGTCTACCTGGTCCTTCGAGACGACCGTCCCATCAGATGCACGGCGGCAGCGCGATGGTCTTCAAGTACCACGGCAGCCGTCACCCGCCATCAACCGCGCCTGGGCTGAGGCGCTCGCTTTCACCGCGAACTCTCCCGGGGGCCTGTACCTCGTCCCCGAACCGGCTGACGTCCCGGTCGCGGAGCCCGTCAGTTCGTAACTGCTTCCTGATCCGGTGACTCCGGAAGGGCGGCGATGGCCGGCCACAGGGCGGACGCCACTCGTTCGGGGAGGTCGGCGGGGACGTCGCCGCCGAATCGGTTGAAGTCGGCGAAGTAGCTGCCGAAACACAGGCTGACGATGGTGTCGACATCGATGTCCGCACGCACAGCTCCGCGCTGCTGCAGGTCCTGGAGTACGTCGGTGAGTTCCTGGCAGCGGGGTTGGTTTCCTTGCGCTCTCATCTGCTCGAGCAGGCCCGGCTCCCGTTCGGCCTCGGCCATGAAGTTCCCGTGCAGCGTCATCGCTCGGGGGTTGTGGTAGCGCGGATCGAGGCGGTGGATGGCTTCGACGAACGCGTCCCGGGGGGTGAGCGTGTCGAGATCGAACGGCGGGTATGCCTCCCGCTGTTTGCGCAGCCCGTACTGCAGCGCTTCGACGGCCAGTTCGTACTTGTTCGGCCACCGCCGGTAGAGGGTGGGGCGGGTGACGCCGGCCTGGGCCACGATGTCCCCGATGGTCAGGGCTGAGTAGCCCTTGGTGGCCAGCAACAGTCGGGTGGCGTCGATGATTGCCTCTTCGATGGCGGGGTCTCGTGGACGCCCGCCGTGCGCTGATGTCGGTCGTTCTGACTCGCCGGTTCGCCGCGGCGTCTTCGGGGACATGCTGTTTCCTTTCGGTTACACAACTTGACTGTAACCCAAAGATGCCGCTAGCGTCCCGTTCAGGTTGTTTCGTTACAGCCACTTACTGTAAATATTGCGGTGAATCGTATACCGCGCCTATCGAAGGAATTCATCATGACCGCAACATCCGATGGCTACGTGACCGTGCTGTGGGACGCGACGGCGAAGCCGGGACGGGAGAGCGAGCTGCGAGCGTTCATCACCGCCGCCGTCACGCCCTCGCGCAACGACGCCGGCAACATCGACTACGAAGCCCATGAAGTGGAGGGAGCGCCTGGAGCGTTCGTCATCTATGAGCGGTGGGAGACTCGGGAGCTGCTGGATGCGCATCTCTCCGCACCCCGGATGGTGGCTCTGGTGCCGGAGATGCTCGAACTCATCGATGGTTCCATCGAAGACGGGATCCGCATCCTGCGTCCGTTCCGGCCGGCGGCGTGAGGACGGTGCAGGAGGGAGGTTCTCGGATGACGACGACACTCATCACCGGTGGCAACAGGGGGCTCGGCTACGAGGTGGCCCGTCGCCTGATCGCGGCCGGGCAGAACGTGTGGATCAGCGCGCGAGACTCCACCTCCGGCCGTGAGGCCGCGGAGCGACTCCGTGCCCGTTACGTCCGCATGAACGTGACCGATGACGCGTCGGTGGAGGAGGCGGCGGCTACCATCCGGGACCAGGTGGGGCATCTGGACATCCTCATCAACAATGCCGGGATCCTCGGTGAGGTCGCCGCACCCGACGTGATGACCGCCGACCAGGTGCGTGACGTATACGAGACGAATGTCTTCGGGGTCGTGCGTGTCACCCGCGCGTTCCTGCCGCTGCTCCGCGAGGGAACGGACCCGTCGGTGATCAACGTGACCAGCGGTATGGGGTCGTTCACCCTCACCCAGGATCCGAACCGTGTCGAGTCGCAGTACGTGCTCGCCGCCTACGGGTCCTCCAAGAGCGCCGTGACGATGTTGACCACGCAATATGCGAAGACAATCCCCGAGGTGCGCTTCAACGCGGTGGACCCCGGGCAGACCGCCACGGACTTCACCGGCAACGTCGGGCAGACCGTGGTGGAAGGAGCCGAAGCGGCGGTCCGGATCGCCACAATGGGCTCCGCGACGCCCACCGGAACCGTCACCGATAAGGACGGCACCCTACCGTGGTGAATGAGCAGCTCCGGCGTCGTGAGGGCGCTGCGCTCCAGCGTGCGGCGACGCTGGAGCTGTTCTACGATCTCGTGTTCGTCTTCTCGATCACACAGATCTCCCATCTCCTCCTCGACGAGCTCACCTGGGCGGGGGCCGGGCGCGCCGTGATCGTGCTGCTCGCCGTGTGGTGGTCATGGAACTACACCACCTGGGCGACCAACGAACTCAACTCCGAGACGAATCCCGTCAGGCTTCTGCTGATCGTTCTGATGCTGGGCAGCCTGCTGATGGCCATCGCCCTGCCGCACGCGTTCGAGGAGCGGGGGCTGCTCTTCGCCGCTGCATATGTGGCGATACAGCTACTACGTCACGGGTTCCTCACCGTCGTCGCCGCCCGACGCGGAAGCGTCGAACGGCAACAGGCCGGCCGAATCATGACCTGGTTCCTCCTCGCCGGTGTGTTCTGGGTCGCAGGGGGCCTCACCGATCCCTCCGTCCGAATGTGGTGGTGGACCGTCGCGCTCTGCGTGGACTACCTCGCGCCAATCCTCCTGTACCCGATACCCGGACGCCCGCGACTGATGCCCACCACGTGGCACATCGCAACCACGCACTTCTCCGAGAGGTTCGGACTGTTCGTGATCGCCGCTCTCGGCGAGACCGTCATCCTCACCGGCGTCACGGCAACATCACACGACCTTAACGCGGCGACGGTGGCGGCGCTGATCATCGCGTTCATCAGCACCGCGGCGATGTGGTGGCTGTACTTCCTCACGACCAGCAAGATCGGCGAACATGCCCTGCGAGGCGACGACACCCGAACGCGGCGGGCCCGAGACGTCTACACCTACGGTCACATCCTAGTGATCGCCGGCATCATCCTCTCTGCTGTCGGAGACGAACTCGTCATCGCCCGCCCCCTCCACCCTCTCGCCACCGCCGAGCGGGTCGCCGTGACCGCAGGCCCGATCCTCTTCCTCCTTGCGCAACTGCTCATCGAGCTCAGGGCCACCGGCCGCATGACACCGGCACGACCGCTCGCGATCCTCATATGCGCTGCGGTCGCAGTTCTGGGCGCGAGCCTGCCCGGCCTGACCATCAGCACCACCATGGCGGGGATCCTCGTCCTCGTCGCCATCACCGACGACCGCACCGCACGGCGCCCGCAGAGGTGCTGAGGTCTGGATTCTGCCAGGTGTGGCCAGTGCTGCCAAGGTCACCTGGGCTGGAGTTTGCCATACTCCCGACTGGGATCCGAGGGCTCTGCCCAGGTTGCCAAGTTGTAGTGAGTATTCATAAGGGAAAAGTAAGTAAGTAGTAAAAGGGGCCAACCATCCCCCTACAGGGGTACGTTCCGCACTTGGCAACCTGGGCAGATCGCGCCGATCCCTTCTCCCGGCAGGGATCGAGGCCCCTCCCCGCCTGGGCAGGGGGTGGGCAATGCACCAAATGTGCGCAGTTTCCCCGCAGTCTGCTCGATTCGCCGCAGGGTAGTAGGCGAGAGAGAGTCGCGGGAAGCACCCCCCGGTCGAGCAGCCCACGGTTGCCGAGCGTGCCGCGGCCGATGCAGGGAGGGCGAGTCGTCGGGACCGAGCTCGTTGCGCTTCGAGCCAAGCCCCTTGCGCATCTTGCGGAAGAGCTTCGTGCCGTCTATGAGCTGTACCCGGCCCGTGCGCTCGGCGCTTTTCTTGGCCGAGAGCACCCAGACGTAGGTGGCGATGCCGGTGTTGTAGAACATGTCGGTGGGTAGCGCGATGATTGCTTCGAGCAGATCGCACTCGAGCACCCACGTGCGAATGTTGGACTCGCCTGACCCTGCTCCACCGGTGAACAGCGGGCTGCCATTGAGGACGATGGCAGCCCGCCCGCCTTCATCCGAGGCGGAGCGCATTTTCGAGATGAGGTGCATGAGGAACAACATCGATCCATCCGAGACGCGCGGCAGGCCAGGTCCGAACCGTCCCGCGAATCCGCGCTGAGTATGTTCGTCCGTGACGGCCTTCTGCTGCTACTTCCAATCGACGCCGAACGGCGGATTAGAGAGACCGTAACTGAACGTCGCGCCAGCGTGGCTGTCCTTGATGAGGGTGTCGCCGAAGAAGATGGGGCATCGACCGACTGGCCTTTGACGGTCATGTCGGCCTTGCAGATCGCGTACGACTGCGGGTTGATCTCCTGCCCGGCGAGCGTCAGCGTCGGCGGAGGGAGTGAGGCGGCCTCTCTCGATCCCCGAGATGACAGCTTGAGAAACGTTGGATCGTTCGGCGAGCTCCACTTGGCCCACGTGCTGACTGACGCGAACGTTCCACAGCATCAAGTTCGCGTCGCCCATGGCTCCACCGTTGATGCACCCGCACCGGATCTGCCAAAAATATTTCGGCAGATCTAGTGCGGGTGGACCTGTGGTAGACGAAAACGACAACTGCTGACCAAGGGCACCTTGGCTGGAGTTTCCCCAGTGATTCCAAGGGATCGGGGGCTGTTAGCAAGGTTGCCAAGTAGTAGGTAGTTCATATGAGAGATCAAGAGTAAGTAAGTAGTAAAGGGGGCCCTAGCTACCCTCTGAAATCCCTACAGGGCTACGTTATGCACTCGGTCACCTTGGCAGATCGAGGTGGTCCCCCACTCTCGACTGGCGAAACGGCTCATTCCGGCCTTGGCAGAGTCCTTGGACTGACCGTGACATCAAGATTTTCTGGCGGATCTGCAGCAATCGCCCCGGACTCGCCGCAGGGTAGTCGGTGAGAGAGAGTCGCGGAGAACATATCCCCGGTCGAAGCAACCCATTGGGCTGCCGAGCGGCCGCGACCGTAGCAGGGGGAGGAGTCCTCGCGCCGGGGCCTGTGTTCGACATCTGACAAGTCCACAGCGAACCGCGGCACGCCTGCCGCCCGAGCACGTTCGAGATCCGGCGGAGCTCGAGGTGAGAGCCTGCCTAGCTGCTGCGACCTTCCTCACGGTCGCCACATCCATCATCCGCGGCTGACGACCGCGTAGCGACGGTCGATGTCGCTGTCTGCAGGAGTTGGCCGTTGAGGCAGATGTTGTAGATGGTCGTGCCACTTCAGAGCGTGCTTGCGCATCGCTCATTCGCAAGCGACGCCGTCTCCGTCTCGGTCAAGCTTCCGGCTGTATCCAGGCGAGCCGGCGTAGAGGGGCGAAGCGCCTGCCGCGCGCACCGCATCGCAGTTCGCGTAGAACGTGTTCGCGGGTGGCGCCGGAGCGGGTACCGGCTCTACCGGAGCGGGTGCGGGCTGGATGGGTGCTGGTGCCGGGACCGGCGCTGGATCTGGCTCGACGGGCGCTGGTTCCGATGTCGGCTGCGGAGCGGGTGCAGCGAAAGCTGAGCTAGGTGCGGGCTCGTCCGGGCAGGTCACCAGCACGCGATCCATAGCGTCGTACTCGGCCTGCGTCACCCACAGACCGTAGGTGGCCTTCACCGCTACCTGCCGCGCGACGTAGGCACAGCGAAAGTCTCGGTTCGAGGGCAACCATGTCGCCGCGTCGCCGTCGCCCTTCTGCGCGTTAGCCGAGCCATCGACCGCGAGGAGGTTCAGCGGATCGTTTGCGAAGGTCGCGCGCTGATCTGCAGTGAGCTGTTGAGCGCCCTTCTGCCAGGCGTCGGACAGTGACACGACGTGGTCGATCTGCACCAGCTCGGACGTGCCCTGTCCGCGGGAGAACGCAATCTCGGTTCCGGTAAAGGGATCGGCGAGCGACCCGGAGATCACGCGGCACGGACCCGACCGTGTGGCGTCGGCGAGGTCGCGGGCGAGGATGTCGTTCCGGGTGTCACAGCCGTTGCGGTCGATGTCGAGCCATCGCTGGCCGAACTCGTCTCGGTCGTATCCGGTTTTCGGGGCGCGACCCTTCACCTCGAGGGTGGCGAGAACTGCGAGAGCAGTTTGGTTAGCCGTCGCCGATGCATCCTTCGCAGTGCCGGCCAGACCCGCGAAGGCCTGCACCTCTGACGCGTCATCCGCGAACGGCGTCGCGGATGGAGTGGGCGTTGGACTCGCGGTCGTTGTCGAGACGACATCAGCAGGCGCCTCAACAGCGGTGCTCTCGTCCGTCGGGTAGAGCGCGGTGCTGATGCTTCCGACGACGAAGAAGACCACGGCGGACGCGATGGTCCAGATCACTGCTCGTCGGCGCGAGGTGAAGCGCAGCCAAGTCGGGGTGTTGCGGACAAGGGCGACCACACCGGTGATCGTGACGATCAGCGCGATCAGCGCGACGAGCGGGGAGAGGAAGACTGTTACGAGCACGGCGGCTAGCCCGCCGATAATCCACAGCCAAGTGGGTATCTTTCGCTTCGCTGCTGCGGTCGCGAAGGTTGTCGCGGGCGGAGGAAGCATGCCGGTCGGTGGGGGCGGCGCGGTCTGCGCGCTCCATTGCTGTCCGTCCCACCAGCGGGTCTGCTTGGGATTCTCAGGGTCGGGGAACCAGCCGGCGGGAGGGGTGCTCACGCGCTCACCGCGGCGAGCATCTCGGTGAGTCCGGGATAGGCGGCGTTGTCCGCCAGTACCCGCTCGTAGTCCTTGCGGGCCATGGCCTTCTTCCCTTCGGCGAGATAGGTGTGCCCTCGTGCGACAAGCGCGAGGTGTCGCAGCTCGACGGGGCGCGAACGCACGCGTAGCGCTTCCTTCAGCGCTTCGCGAGCGGCCTCGAAGTACCCCTGTTCACGCAGCGCCGTGCCGCGCTGGATGAGGAGGAACGTCGCTGCGACGTCCTCGTTGGTGAGACCGTTGGTCAGGTCGATGATGTCTGCCCATCTTTCCTGCTCCGCGTAGAGCTCGGCGAGGGACACGGCAGCAACTGTTGTCGGCTCCAGTGCTTCGACGATGGATATGGCTCGCTCGGGATCGCCGGCGGCCTGCTCTAGCTCGGCGGCCAGCAGGCCGAGGGCCTGACGGTCCCACTTCATCATCGCCGTCACGCCGGTCGCAACCGGGATGCTGACTTCGGCTGTATCCACGTACTTGGTGATGAACGGGTCGCTGGTGGGGTCGTATCCAGAGTCGAAAAGCCACCCAAGCAGTACGCGAGCCCGTGCGTCATCGCGGTTCGGAGCAGCCACCCGCAGCACCTCGACCATTGCGGCCGTTGGCGCGGCCGCGGGGGTCTGCTGACCAACCGCATGGATTACCGATGCGTCACCGGGTCCGCTGAGCTGCTTGAACAGTTGCTTCTCCCACGCCGGGGCAGTGAGACCCGGCTTGATCTTCTTCGGCTTCGGTGGAGCTGTCGGTTGTGGTTGCTGCCGCGGACGGGATGCAGGACGCTTCGCGCTGATACTCGACGACTGTGTGTGCGAGATGCCGGTGCCCGGGATCCCGACCGTACGCGTCATGCGCCCGTTGGTGTTCACGCTGACGCGGGCGCCCCGGACACCCGCCGATACACCGATGTTCTTGCTGGATACATTCAGTCGCACGCCGGGCGCGATCTTGATGGACTTGCGGACCTTGAACCCCATAGTTCAGCCTCTCTCGACAACCTCCCTGATTCTATTCATGCGCAAGGAACGCTGCGCCTTGGTGGAGGCCAAGCCGAACCCGGCCGGTAAGCACACCTGGTCGGCGATACGTTGGCTCCTGCAAGAATCCCATCTGTAGGGGAAGAGCTGAACGACGACCACTCCTTCTTCTCATGCCGATGTGGTCACGGCGCTATCCCGGGCGCCCGAGGAACGGAACTGGCGGTCGGCCGTCGCCCTCATCGGCGAGCATTGGCCGACCTTGCTCGATGAGCCCGGCAACATTCTGGATGATGCGTTGCGGGCTGTTCCGCTCGATGCTTTCCGTGGTGAACCGCGAGCGACGGCGGTCCCATCCTGGCTGATGCGCCCTGAGATCTACCCAGTGAACACACGAGTCAGATCGGCGCCCAAGAGGACGGTCCCCATTAGAAGTCGACGCGGCCCTCGCGGTCGATGTCCAGAGCTGTGCAGTCTTTCGCCCACTCCTCGAGCGCGGAGTCAAGTTGCTGCCGCAACCAGTCGCGGGTCTGTTCGGTCTTCGGGGTGACCGACAGCTGCCAGAGGCGCTGGTCGACGGAGCCGGTGAGATTGGCGGCGGGTGATGTCTTCATGGTGTCCCCGGTTCTTGACGTCAGTTGCGGACGGGTGTGTAGTCGGCGGCGTGGAGAAGGCGGCGGAGTTTAATGAGGAGGTCCTCGTCGACGGTCTTCTCCCGAGGAGGCGACACGATGATGGTCTCGGTGCCGACCGTGACCTTCACTTTGCTGTTGTGCTCGACGGTGACCTCCCCAACGGCTCGGAGCAGTGACAGGACGTCGTGCCACTGGACGTTGCTGCTCGTCGGGTGCTCGGAGATCTGGCGGAGTGTATTGCGGTGGTTCTCACCCAGGTGCGAGGACATGTCGGCCTACTTTCGGTGGTCTCGGTAAACACCACCGTAGGTTCGCGAAGCCGGGTGCCAGTCAGACCGTTGTCGAGTCCCGCATCGACACCGCGTAGACCGACGGGTGTCGATAGGACATTCGACAGTCGTCGTGCGCCGTTCGACAGGCGCTCTTCTACGTTCAACAGCATGGAGTTGGAGATGACCTCGACGCGGAGTGCAGCGGCCGTGCCGTACATGCTCGTCTTCGCCGGAGGAGCAGCAGGCACGAGTATCCGGATTCTCCTCGGTACATGGTGGGCGAGCAGCTCCTCGTTCCCCTGGCCGACGTTCATCATCAACGTGTCGGGCGCAATCTTGCTCGGCGCGCTCTACGGCGCATCTCGCGGGGCGGCGACGGGTCGGATGCGCTTGCTGCTCGGCACCGGAGTTCTCGGCGGGTATACGACGTACAGCACGTTCGCGGTCGGCTCCGACGGGCTGATCCTGACGGACCACCTGCTCCTCGGTGTCCTCTACGTGGTGCCGACCGTCGTCCTCGGGATCGCCGGCGGGTTCGCAGCCCAGCGCCTCACCGCTCCGAGGAAGGTACGAGCATGACGGGGCTCGTCGTCGTTCTTGCGTCCTTGGCCGGCGGTCTGGGCGCAGTCGCACGGTACGCTCTCGACACGCGAGTCACGCGTCGTGTGGGCGGCCCGTTCCCGTGGGGCACGGTCATCATCAACGTGAGCGGATCCTTCGCTCTCGGTCTCGTCACCGGGCTCGCTGACGCTCACGTCCTCGATGCATCGGGCGCGCTGATCCTGGGCGCCGGCTTCCTCGGCGGGTACACCACGTTCAGCACGGCCAGCGTGCAGGCGGCAGAGCTGTTCGCTCGTCGTCGAACGCTTCTCGGGGTCTCCTATGCCGGAGGCATGCTGAGCGCCGCTCTCCTCGCGGCGGCCGCCGGACTGGCGCTGTCTTACGCCTGGGGGCCCGCGTGAGTGCTCAGCGAGTGAAACAGATCGGCGATGGTCTCCAGCTCACGCGCGTTCCGGGCTTCGACGCGGATCGCGTTCTCCTCCAGCGGTGGCTCGAAGCTCGCTCGGTGCTCGGCCATCACCCTGTCCACGACATCGGGCCGGGCGGCAGCGGACCGGTTCGCTTGCAGCCGATGTCGCTGGGTGACCGGGTCGATGTCCAACCAGATGATCTGGAACCGCACCTTGCCCTGGGCCGCGACCTCGCGCCAGGTGTCACGCAGGAACCGGTGGGAAGCGGTGTCGTCGACGATGACGCTAACGCCCAGTTCACTGGTTCTTTCTCTTGGCCGAGGCAAGGTCGTGACGTTTGTTTCGACCGTTCTCAGCCGGAGCGGTAATCGGCGTCGGATGCGAGCGGGTCGACTGGGGCGGTCAGCCGCCCCCGGGTCACTCGTTTCAGTTGCGGCTGCCGGGCCCACGGGTGTTGAAGGCCAGTGGGTTCGGGCCGGTCCCAGCGACATTCCCGCCATTCATTGCTGGAGGTTGCATACGTTCGTTGCTAGGCGTCGAGTTGGAACGACCGAGATCGCCCTCGAGCAGGTGGGACGTCATCGTCCTACGAGTCGGTTGTCGAAGTCCCTTCGGCTCCCCGACTGTCGGCAGGGGCTGCCTCATCTGACAACGCAATCAGATCATCGACGATGTGAGAAGCAAAGCGTGGCTCGCGAAGAGTGATGCCGTCGCGGCTCGAGTGCTTCTCAACGTCGCCGCTGACATCGTGACCAACCTTCCCTACCACGCACACCACGATTGAACCCTTCGGCAGACCGTTGATAGTCGCTTTGAGGTTGCGGGCGCGTTTGTTCTTCTCGCTCGCTATCCAATGGATGTGACCAGCCGGAATCCCGAGCTGTTCGGTCATAGCCTCGACAACCCTGAGTTCGATCTGGCCTCCGACGATAAGGATGCGGCGATCTTTGAAGTGACGAGCAGTCGCCGTCCTTCGTTCCTCAAGAGACGGCAAGTTAGGTTCGAGGTGCACTGCGACGTCTGCTGGCGGCGGTGGAACGCAGGCTACCGTCGTTGGCGTTTCGCCCCAGAGGCTTTCGTGCGTCCCGAGGAAAAACTCACCGTCACGTGCCGAGGTGCCTACAAGGTCGTCGACGAGTAACCGGTGGGTCAGCGGCGCCCCGCGGTATTCGGGGGCTGCTAAAGCTGTCGATCCATGAACGGCATGCTTGATTGGTGACCTAGACAGCAGCGTACCGATGCCTTCGTGCGCCATCTTCGCGAGCACTCGTGGCACATCGAGGGAGCCAGTTGAGTAGATTTCCACTAGATGATTCCAGGCCCGAGACCCGAGCTTCACTCGATGGTCCGCTGTCCACGTAAGAAGCCTGGACAAGCTCTGCTCATCTTTGGCTTCGAGGGCAATCGCGGGATCGAGGAGAACCGTGGCGGTCAACTCTCTTCCTTCGCAACCCGCGCGGCTAGGGCCCGAATGATGAATCGGGTGTCAACCTCCTGCGCATCGAAGAACCCATCTGGCCACTCGTCAAAATCTCCACCCGCGGTCAAGGAGAGAGAGCGCACCTGAGTCGCTCCCCCGACTCGCTCTGCGAACATCACCTCCACGTGGGAGGGGGTTGTCACCTCTTCTGCGATACGACGCCGAATTCGAGTCACGAGGTACTCGCTGTGCGTCTCCACAATGAAGCGGACGTCGGGGCGAGCGAAGAGGAAGAAGTCTGCAAGCCTCGATTGGACGGACGGATGGAGATGTAGCTCGGGCTGTTCAATCAAGATGATGGTGCCAGCTTCAGCGGCGAGACTCGCGACAAGGATTGGGAGCAGCTGGCTCGCGCCCACACCAATCTGCGTTAGGTCCCGTGAGAACCCGTCCACCTGCAGTTCGACGCCCCGACCGAGCTTTCCGTGGTCGTGGACTTCGATCTTGTCGCCGATCCCAAAGTACTCGCACCAGAGCGCGACTGCATCCGGAAGTGCCGCGACGCGGGGTGTCCCGTCCCAGTCTTGGAAGTTGATCTTGCTGTTTCTCTCGCGCGTGAGAATCTCTGCGGTGAGCTCGCCTCGGATGCCGACCGGTAGCGCAGGAACCCGCTCATCCCATGCGCCTTGCACCACCCGTGGCTCGTCGCGGAGAGGACCTAGGTACTGAATCCGATTCCCGAAGATCTCCAACGCCGATGCGAAAGCGCCCATATACGTGAGGCTCGTCGCGTGTTCCTCGGCGAGAGTTGTTTCGATTGCTCCACCATCGAAGTAGTAGTGCCGCATGCGCTGAGGATGGCCGAAAAAAGACAAACCAGGACCGATGACGGCCCACTCATGCTCGGCTCTACGTTCGACCAATCGTCGGACGAGAGTCTTGAGCACCTCCGGCTCCAGCGCGTTGAAGTCCCGCATCGTCCAGAGGGCCGACATGCTCTGCGCCTGACGGCTTGAGTTTCCCGGCGGGGTCTTCTCGATGCCGAACTCTTTGAAGAACTTCTTCTTTGACACTAGCTGCGTCAACTCGGAGGCCACGTCGATGTTGAGACGGTCTGTCGCAAGGATGTTGTCGAGTAGTGCTCCCATCTGTCGACGAATCACGCCGGGGTCGATATGACGGGCGAGAAGCATCGGGACCAGTCCGACGAAGCCGACGTACATGCGGTTGGGTGCCTTGCGGCCGTCGATGATCTTGAGCTTCAGAAACGACAGGTCCTGATTGGAGAAGGAGTGGGAGAACGCTTCGATGTCAGCTGCTCGCATGCGCTCAGACGTGGCAGACACGATGAGTTTGCCGTAAGCGTCGATGACCTCGAATGACGAGGGCGACATTGAGGTGCCGTCGTCGGCGGGGACGAGGGAGACCGCCACGTTGAACTTCGCGGCGCGGGGCGGTTCGGCGGTTGCCGCGAGTCCTCCGTGCGCGACTTCGAACCGGAACTCGACCGCGGACTGGCCCTCTCTGATGACGTGCGACGGTTCACCGAGACGGACCAATTGCCCGTTCATCACAATTCGTCCGCCTCGAGTCATCGACTGCGCGAGGAGCAGCATGGATTGCAGCACTGACGACTTCCCGGAGCTGTTAGCTCCAGCAAGAACAGTCAGACGCGGGAGCCTAAGCGTGGCGGCGCCGAGTGACTTGAAGTCCGCAACGCTCCATGAGCCGATTGTCGCCATCCATTGCCCCCACTCGATCTGTGACTTGCGATTACCCTATCGGGCGGACGATGTGCCGATATGCCGGAGGGGATGGTCGCCTGATGGCCGCTGGCGCGCGTCGAGCGCGACGTGTCGGTGTTGCCCAGTAGCATCTCGGTATGACGCTCGCGAACCGCACCGGTAGCGATTCGCGCTGTTGTATTGAGAGCGGGGCTCCGTACGAATGGATCCACGCTGAGGATCCAACGCATGTGCAGATGGTTGAAGTGGAAGAATGGCTCGCCGGCCTCAACGCGTTCTCCCGGGCCCACGAAGAGGGCGAGATCGACGAACTCTTCGAGGCGGCTTCCGAAGGCAAGCTCGAAGACACCGGCGACAACCACACCAAGATCAAGCCCGTCACGCACAAACCCGAGATCTATGAACTTCGCCTCAAGTCAGGTCTGAAGCGCCCTTACACGTATCTTCGCTTCTACCACTCTGAGCCCGCGGTCAGGCCGAAGAACCTCATCGCGCTTCACCGACACATCAAGTCGAGCGGGGACGCGCAGACGGACGGACTCGCCCAGGCGATCTCCATCCATGAGCTGGGTGAGTCGATAAACTGGGCGTAACGCCCCTACTCAACCTCCAGGTTGTGTGCGTATGATGTCGACATGAGCAACATTTTCCCCATGCTCGCCAAGTCCGTCTCGCCCATGAAGCTGGTGCGCTCGCGTGCGAAGGTTCTCGCACGCGAGGATCGTGACATGCGCGCCGAGCTTGTCCGCATCCGCCGCAAGGCGAATCTCACGCAGAAGAAGGTCGCGGAGCAGCTCGGAATCACCGCCCAGGCAGTTGCCAAGATTGAGCGGTACGACGCCGACCCCAAGCTTTCGACGTTGCGACGGTACGCCAATGCCGTCGGAGCGATTGTCGAGCACCGAGTCACCGCTGACTGCGGGCAGTCCATATATATGGCCAGTTCCTCCAGGTGGGAGTCCAATGCTGTGCCTGGTGTGCAGGTTACGACTTGGCGGTTTGCCACAGCTGGAGTGCCAGCGCACGCGCCGACGAGTACGGCAGAGTGGTCCGAGACCAAGCGGTCCGAGTTCGCGCTGGGTGCCTAGTGGCCGGTGAGCTCAGCGATGCTGACCGTACCCGCGTTCACGATCTAATCTCGAACTCGGAGCTCGGCGGAATCTTCTTCCACGAGCAGAGCGTGCGTCGGCATGAAGAGACGCCTGAGGGCATGCCGACTGACTTCTCGAACGCGGAGGTCGGTATCCAGTTCAGGCTCTCTGACGAAGACTTTGGGGTCCGGCTGATGGCGGAGATCCAGAACACCATTGGCATCGCCACAGTGGTCGTCTCTGGCGAATACAACCTCACCGGCGGTTTCAAGCCCACGCGACGCGACGTCATGATGTTCGCGAACGAGGTCGCCGCGATGACGATCTACCCATACCTCCGCGAGGGAGTCAGTACCGCGACCGCCAAGGTTCTCGGCGAGGGTGTGCTCTTACCAATCGCGCCGCGCGGAGCCATCGCTTTCGAGATCGAGGATGAACCGGGTCAGGACGAGATCGAGTAGTTCGAGTGCGGCGAAGGGCGGTCAGTTTTCTGGACCGCCTTCGCTGTGCAGCGACTAGCCTGCCACGGCCTGCAGCTTCTTCTTGTTCCCCGGCCGTTCGTGCCACGGACAGTCCACGCAGCCGCCGGACAGGCGCCGGTTTGGGATGCTCTGCTCGGTCTCGTGGCCGTCCTTGCACCTCCAGTGGTGCTTGTCGTTCGACCCGCGCATCACCTCGTTCGGGTACTTGCGGTTTC
Source organism: Microbacterium sp. PF5 (assembly GCF_004794315.1). Classification (NCBI taxonomy): domain Bacteria; kingdom Bacillati; phylum Actinomycetota; class Actinomycetes; order Micrococcales; family Microbacteriaceae; genus Microbacterium; species Microbacterium sp. PF5. The sequence continues at coordinate 15,643 of NZ_SSDQ01000065.1, forward strand.
GGTAGGAGTGCCAGTCGCTGGTGAGTTCCGGGTCCGTAGTGGCGAAGTCGTTGAAACCGGCGAGGATGAGGCGGCCGGCGCAGTACGGGCAGTCGGAGCCTCGAGTGCGTGCTTCGAGCCGCATGGGAAAGGTGTGCGTGTGCCGGCTCTTGCTGCACAGCCAGATGACCTCGAGCTTCGAGCCCTTCGTGTAGTCCGCGGGCTCGCGTCCTTGGTTGAGTTCCGGCAGCCAGCTCGGGACCAGGTGCGGGTGAGTGTCTACGATGCTGCGTCCGGAGATGCGGGTGCGCTGCTTCTTGCACTCAGGGCAGCTCTTGCCGCGTACGCGCTGCTTCACCGAGGCCCGGTACGGGTGGTCCTTCGAGCAGAGCCAGTCGCGCGTCTTCGGGTCCGCGGCGTTCAGCTGCGTGGCGGTCTTGGCGTAGCCGTTCTTCGGGTGCAGCTCTCGCGCGATACGAGGATGCGTGGTCGCGAGGTCGTTCACGCCGACCAGCGTCACGCGGTTGAGGCATACGGCGCAGCCGGCGTCGTTGAGCGTCCGGTTGAAGGGCATCGCCCGAAAAGGGTGACCCTTCTCAGGGCACATCCACCAGACCACCGTGTGACTCCGTGCCGTGATGCCTGCGGCGGTCAGGTCCCCGTTCAGGGTGGGGTGGAGTTGTGCCCCGATGAGAGGCGACACGGTCGCGAGGTCGTTCACACCCCGCTCTACGTGCACCCCGGTGCAGGTCGGGCACGGAGTCTCAACGTCATCTTCGTCCGCCGTGCGGACCTCGATGTAGAGGTGGCCCCGCGCACAGTGGATAGTGCGGAACTGCGGTTCCGTCACCGTCGGTGCTTCGTCGCTGTCTCGGGCGAGGCGTGCGAGCGCCGAGAGGTTGTCGTCCCCGGTGCACGCGAGGTACTCCCGTGTGCTCTGCAGGGCCGAGGGGTGGGGGTACCAGCTGGTGATGTCGTCGGGCAGCTGGAAGTCGTGGGCGTTGCCGGCGCGGTACCCGGCGTAGCCACGAAGCGCCGTGTTCAGCGCGAGTTGTGCGGGCCACAGATGCAGCCAGACCGCTCGCGCGACGGCCGGGGTCGAGTGCGCGACGATGTTGGCCATGGCCTCTCGGAGCCAGGCGAATGTGGTGGCGTACGGGACGGTGGGGTCGAACAGGCGGTGCACCGTCTCGTCCCGCTGGACCCAGTCGACGATGGCGACGGCATGACGGAAGACGTTGGCCGTCGGCTGGTCAAGGTCACCCTCGAGTGCGCTGAGGACTCCGAAGAACAGGTGGAGGTCGAGACCGCCACCATGACGGAGGCGCTGGAACCGGCGGTGGGCGGCGACCTCGGCGGGTGTCACCGCGGTCTGTGTCTCCGCGGTCGTGCCCGGGCCAGTCCATCGCTCGTGGCGCTCGCAGACGAGGTCGTCGAGGTGAGGGTGCTGCTGGATGTGCTCACCGTGGCTGCAGAGCAGGCACGCCCATCGTTGGGTGGTCTGCGACCGGCACGACTCGCAGTCGTCCAGCCCTGCGTCGTCGAGGGGCGGGGCCTCGATGAGCCTGTCGAGCGGGCGCCGGACCTTGGTGCTGAGGAGTGCCTCCCAGGTTGCGTCGGCGTCGTGTGCCTTGGCGAGCGTGACGAGGTGACGCGGGAGCGAGGTGCTTTCGCCGTTGACGATGAGGGTGCGGCGTGTGAACGAGTCGAGGGTCTCGCGGTGTCCGGGTCGCACGGTGAATGGGAATCGGCGGTAGAGGGCGGTGGGGGTCATGCCATCACCTTCTCGATAGCGGTCTTGCCCTTCGACGCGTTCTTGGCGAGGACCCTGCGGTAGAACGTCTCGGCGGTGAGGTCGAGCGTGTAGGCGTCGAGCAGATTCTTGTCGAGGAGCTCAACCTTCGCCTTGTTCTGGATGAGGTCGATGGCGGCACCGGTGAGTAGCCGGCTGAGGGAGCCGATGGAGCCGCCGGTGCGCTGGTAAAGGTATTCGGCGAGCGTATTGAGGGTCCCCACCGGATGGTTACGCAGCTGGAGCTGGGATTCGAACGTTCGGATGAGCTGCTTCCATTCCTTGCGGTGGTCGGCGCTGGACCACTTGTATGACTCGAGCTCGACGACCGCGAACCGGCTCATTAGCTGCTGTCCTCGGGCGCCGTGCATGAGGGTGGAGTTGGTTACGTCGAGCCCGCAGTAGAGGAATGTGGCGGAGACGTCGTTGTGGAGACCCTTGAGGAGGTCGACGGCTTCTCCGAGCCCGGATGCGCGGCCGGAGAGGTTGTGGAGTTCATCGACGACGATGAGCTGGGTGCGTGCACGCCGGATGGCAGCGACGACCTTGGTCCGCAGGTCTGCGGTTGTGTCGCGGGACAGGACGGAGAGGCCGTAGAAGTCGCAGAACTCGCGGAGCAGGTCCTTAGCGTTGCTGCCGGAGGGCACCTCGACGTACATCACCGGGATGTGCTCGTCCTGCTCCCAGTGCGGGACCTGCCTGGTGTACTCCTCGAGCACCCACCGCATCAGTCGCTTGGCGGTCGTGGTCTTGCCGAGAGCGGAGTCCCCGGAAAGCATGACACCGGCGTGGCCGGAGTTCCGCGACCGGTTCGCCTGGAAGGCGCGGGTCAGCAGGAGTCTTCCCTGGGCGACGGTCGAGGTGAGGAGCACGATGCCACCGGAGAGATAGTCCATCCGCTGCTGGTCGTGCTCGTAGCGGCTGACGGTCGAGTTGGTGTCGAGCGGCGCCGGCGCGGTGAGCGGGTGCTGCAGGTAGTGGAGCAGCGACTCCCAGCGGTTGAGCGCTGTCTTGTCGGAGTCGTGGCTGGTGAAGGAGAGCATTGTGTTCCGTTTCAGAAGGTGGGGAGGATGTCGTCGTCGTCGAGGTCCTCCTCGGTGACGGTGAACTCGGGAAGGGCCGTCGGCCGCTTGGGCTGCGGAAAAGGCGTGCCGGTGAGTTCCGCGTCGGCCTGGGCGGTGAGGATTCGGTAGTCATCCTCGACCGGCGCGAAGTCGGGCTCGAACCGCCGCATTTCAGCACCGCGCTCCAGGCACTCGATGAGCTCGCCTTCTCCGCCGATGACCCACACGGCTTCGGGGTTGTAGGGGTCGACCTTCACTTCCCATTTGCCCTTGTGGCGAGGCATGTCTGACAGCGTGTTGCGGAGCATGTTGAGTTCCGGAGAGTCGTATTCGCGCGTGTCGACCTTGATGCCTGTGGCCGTGATACGGCGGAACTTGCTGGGCAGCATGAGGATGAAGTTGTCCTCGGTGAGTGGAAGGTGGAGTTGCGCGACGCTCAGTGCTGCCTGGCCGGCCTTCTTATTCGGGGTGAGGTGTCGAGTCGGGTGCAGGCGGTCGCGGAGGCTGCTGTGAGGTGCGTTCTGCCACACGCTGATGACCCAGTCCTCGAACAGCTCGCGAAGCGCCTCGAGGGTGAGCAGCTTCTCGGTCGGGACTTTCCCGCCTTTGTGCTCGGGGCTGCGGCCGACGTATCCCTCGAGGTGCTGGACGAACATCGTATTGATGGTGTGGAACTGGCGCTCGACGTGGGGCTTGCTCGTCGGCGTGTACGGTGCGGACAGGACTACGCTCCCGCCGCGCTGCTCCACCGCGTTGCGGAACGTCGGGGAGATGTAGTCCGTACCGCGGTCCACAGTGATGTTGGCCGGGTAGATGTAAGGGTGCTCCGCAGCGTGACGCCCGTACTCCTCGTCGGAGAGGAGCGGCAGGCGCGGGTGCTTCCGACGAAGAGCCTCGCGGTACTCCGAGCGGGAGGGGCGGTTGGCCCGCGGGGTCAGGGCCTGGGCGAGCAGCATGGTGTGGTCGACGCCCTTGGTACCCTCCAGGCGGAACGTGTAAGCCATGATGGTGCGCGAGTGCACGTCCAGCATGAGGGACAAGCGCGGGCGCTTGCGCTCGCCCTTCGGGGTCTGGACCTCCAGGTCCATCGTGTTGGTGTCCACCTCAACCAGCGAGCCGGGGAGGAAGGGCTCGCTCTTCCCCATCATGCGGTCTTTCGGTCGGTTGGCGAGAGACTTTCGGGTCTTCGCGCTGCCGGTGACGTGCTTGCCGTGCCCGATTCGGTCGATGAGCAGGTACCACGCGGACTTGCTCGGGAGCTTGATGCCCGGGTGCACCGCCTGAACGGACTTCGTCGTCTGCTCGATGATGCGCTTCTTCGTGCCGGTGGACCACGTGACCTGGTCGTTGATGGTCTTGATGAGGTGATTGATGACGGCCGCCTCGACCTTTTCGTTCGGGATGTAGTTCCTAATAGCTCGCCCGTCGATGAGGCCGACGAGTCCGTCTCGCTGGTACTTCATGAGCTTGTTGAAGAACGTGGACCGAGCCATGCCGCGCCCGGTGCGCTCCAGGTCGACGAGCTTGCGGGCGATGCGCTGCTCCTGGCTGGTGGTCTCCAGGTCATACTCCGGCCAACACTTGCCGTTGCGGCCTTCACCGGTGAGAACCTCTTCGATGTCCGCGGCCAGGATGCTCGCCGCGTGCAGGACGTGGGAGGGGACGTGGTCGAGCAGGCGGGGCGACCGCTGTTCTTCGCTGGGGACGATGTTTGCGAGCTCGGCGTGGGTCACGGTGCGGCTGTCGCCCGTGACCCGGTGAATGAGGGTCACGCCCTTGGTGGTGGCGGCTTCGAGCTCGTAAACGTCCCCGTCGATAGCTACGGCAACGGGGACGTTAGGCGTGGGCATGGGGGAACTCCTGACGGTGAGATGCGGGGGCGACGAGACGGGTGCCGTTGGAGAGGAGGGCGTTCATGTCGACGGACAGGGCGCCGGTCCAGATGAGGTGGAAGACGTGGCTTCGGGCGAGGGGCGTGCTCTTCGCGGCAATGAGCCTGATGGCGTCGCCGACCGTCGAATCGGAGCCGAGCGCGGCGAGCAACTCCCCTTCTGCGTCCGCGCCGGGATGGTGTCCGGGGTGGCGAAACTGGGCGAGCCAGGTGAGGTTTACCCGGTGCTGGTGCGGGAGCTCGGTGAGGATGCGATAGTTCCAGCCGACGGTCTCGCAGACGGTGCGGGTCCACTCGAACTGGGCGAGCGCCTTGGCGTTGAGCCGACCGTATGGCTTCACGTCGTAGACGGTCTGCTCGCCGCGGGCGTCGAGGGCGATGAAGTCCGGGTAATGGTAGACACCGTCTCCGTTCACGAGCAGCATCGGCTGCGACGCGATGGCGACGACGTCCGCCGTGTGGTCGAGCCACATCAGCGAGTCACGCTCCAGCAGCGACTCATGCCAAACGTGCCTCTGAGTCGCGGCCATCCAGTAATAGCCGTGGTAGTTCCGCTGGTGCGGATACGCGTTTCCGACTCGAACCGGGTCGGCGACGTAGAGCTCCTGCGCGAGAAGGCCCGCGTCGAGCGGCGCGGACTGGGTGACTCCGTCTCGAATCCAGGTCGCAGCGCCGGTTTCGGGGGTTGTGATCTCTGTCATATCCAGACATTGAGGACGTGTTGAACCAGTCGGCGTGACACACGAGAAAATCCCAGCTCAAAATGGAGAAGAACTCGACGACGCGGTCGAAATGCTCCCATATAAGATCGTTTGCACGATGCGATATGAGAAGCGGGAGATCACCGCAGGTGAAGTGGCGAGCATGCTGGCGGTGAGTGAGAGGCATGCCGAGGCACTGCTGAAGGACAGGCTCATCGCCGGACGTCAGCTGCGCTCGGGTGTGTGGCTCACCAGCAAGGCGTCCGTCGAGCGCTACCGAGCTACGGCACAGCGCGGGACCGGACGAGTCCTCGGTGCCTCAACCGCCTGGGGCTTGCTGTGGGAGCTCTCTGGGCGAACCCCCACCTGGCTTCCGACCAGCACGTTGGCGCGCGTGCGTCAACGGATCGCAACGTCATCTCCCGAGGACATCGTGCGAGCCACATCAGGACGCACCCGCGTGCACTTCTACACACGCGCAGATGGGGCCCCGCCGGTTTCTTGGAGTCCGCTCATCGAGACTGGACGACCCGCTGCTCGACGCCTCGGAGTGAGATACAAGCGAGTGTTCAACTACGGGGCGGCTTACGTTCGCGACGGAACGATCTCCGAGTTCGCCGAACGGAATCAGCTGTTCGAAGACTATGAAGGCAAGAACCTGCTGTTCGAGAACACGCTTCCGACTGCATACGAGCGGGCGACGATGCCGACTGCGGTCGTTGCCGTGGATCTGGCCGTCGGAGGCAGTGTTTACGAACTCGAGCAAGGATGCAGGATCTTGATGAACCTGCAGTCGGCATGGCGCGAGGCTCACGACGGTTAGTGATCGCGCGCGACCAGCTCGTACGTGCCGTCGACAGGTTTCCGTCATGGGCTAGCACCATAATCCAGGTTTACCGGGATTACTAGAGGCGAGCCCAGAATCCGGAATTAGACCTTGTACCGTTGGACACGTCCAACGGGGCGCTTTCGCGGCTGACCGCACCGCCCCCCTGTCAAGGCGTGGTGTGCGATGTGGGGTCCTGAAGCGGCTGAAAGGTTCGGCGGTGTGGTCCGTGCGCTTCGGCAGGAGTCGGGCCTGACGCAGGAGATGCTCGCCGCTCGGGTGGGCATCACGAAGAACCAGCTTCAGCTCATCGAAGCCGGACGGTCGGCGAGCGGCAAGCAGGACGCCGGGCCGTCGAATCCTCGCATGACGACGTTGGTCGGTATCGCTGACGCTTTCGGGTTGTCGGTCGAACAGCTCATGGCGGAGTCGCGTCTTTAGCGTGCGCTTTGCAGGCGCGAGCGGCGGACGCTGACACGGCTCCGGTCTGCAGGTGGCCAGCCTGGTAGCCCTCCTCGGGATGGATGTCTCGTCGTGGAAGTGTCGTGGCGCGTTCTTATACTCGGCTGAAGTATAAGAACGCGCCACGGCGTTCTCCCGGCATGGGGGCGCGGCGAGCATCCCCCAGCTGTTCGGTGAGCGCGGATGTCGTCGTGGATCGAGCGAACGGCGTCGATCCCCTAGCCTGCCGAGTTCTCGAACTCGGTCATGACTCCTCCTCCATGTTGCGGGTGTGGCGGCGCCGGACGTCTTCGATGATCTCCTCGAGGGTGCGTGTTCCGTCGATGTAGTCCTGGGCGTCACGTCGAGCTTGAGCCGTTGGTCGAAGGCCGTCCAGGACAGCGGAGTGCATGGCTTCCGCAGTGGTCTTGATCCGCTGCTCGCGTGTCAAGGGAGGACGGTTGTCATCGCTGCCGTATCTGCGGAGGAGTGTCAGACTTGGGGTCACCATCCGAAGGTTGCTCATGTCGAGGATCCCGAGGTTCCCCTCGTCGTCATCGCGCCCGAGGCTCGCCACACGGCGGCCGTCCGCGGTCTGTCCGCCTGCCCCGACGTGCATGTGGCCGTGCGCGAGTAGCTCGGGGCGCACGGCACCCCAGGCTTTGCCGACTCGCGCGCGTGATGCCGCGGATGCCTCCAACGCCGCCTTCGTGAACCGATGCGGGTTGGTCCGCAGGATCTCACGGACAGCGCGCACAGGTGTGTCTGCCGGAGACTCGTGTGTGAGCATCAGGACCGCGGGGCCTCCGGCGATGGCTTCGGCGAGCTGGGTGTCGGTGATGGCCTCGTCCGGCCACCACGTCACTCCTTCTTGCCTGGACTCGCGGTCGACGGATGAGGCGCCGCCGAGCGACAGCACGGAGCGCCCGCCGATGGTGAGCCGTGCCGGCCGCGGGAGTATCCAGGTGAGCTCGGAGACCTGCACGGCTTCGCCGGGGTGCTCTTCAAGGAGCGGGGTGATCTCGTCCCACTGCTCGTGGTTCCCAAGCGTGACGTAGAAGCGGGCGATGGAAGTCTCAGCGAAGATCTCGTCGACGGCATGGGGTGGCATCCACCAGTCGCCGAGATGCAACAGCGTCGTCACGTCAGGCGCCAGATAGGGCAGCGCCCGGGAGATCATCCGAGCCCACCGCAGGTTCCCGTGCCAATCTCCGCAGACCGCCACTCGCTGGTCGGGCAGGTCGATGTCTCTCGTGTGGTCGCGTGCTTGCATGATGCCTCCCGATCCAGGTATACCGGGTTTAGTGTCGGGGCGAAACGATGCGTTGCGTGTCGCGCTGGTCTCAGTGCCCTCGCTGGTGCGCTTGCATGGGGTGGCTATCGATCAACCGCTGCTTCGACCACTTGCCGGCGATTGTCAAAGCACTGACGAGCTAGGGCTCATCCTGTCCTGCAAGCGGCAGGCCGCCCCTCTGCCGAAGCTGTCCACTTCCCGTTGAAGCCGCTGAAACCATGCTCCTTCTCGTGACTACCTCCTCCTGCACGCTTCAAGGGTCGCCATCATCGAAATCCGGCTGCCGGACATGAGCGCGCTGTGATCCGCTCAATGGTTGACACGCGACGCTGCTCGCGGTAAGAATCAATCGACCATTTACTAAAGGGTAGTTTGTTAATCGCCCCTGGCGTTCGAGGAGGAACCCTATGGCCGAGACATTAGCTAGGCGCGGGAAGAAGGCGCTAGCGATAGCCGTTTCCGCTGTCGGACTGGCCGCTGCATTCGTGGCGCCCACCGCGCCGGCATACGCAGCCGACCCGCCGCTGAGACACCCCTTCTCCCGCGAGGATCCGCTGATCATCCTGGGTTACTACCCTGGGACCGCCGAAACTGAAGGCGGCACAACGATGGCGCAGACCTGGGCTCAGGTGCCCACTGACCTGCGTGACAACGTCGTTGTGAATCTCATTCCTGACAACGTCTATCCCGGGGACACTCAGGGGTTCAAGGACTTCGTGACGTCGAATCTCCAGATCTGTCAGGCGAACAGCATCCCATGCTCGGTGCAAGCCTTGCACGGTGGATCGAGCTCAGTGGCACCCGCCTCGTTCTGGAGTCAGACCGCGGCCACGTATAGCTCCTTCGTAGGGATCAATATCGCCGAGCTGTATTGGGGAAACGTCAGCTCCAATGGACCGCGTGTTGCGACGCTGATCAACGCAGCCGGCGACAACGGACTCATCTTCAGCTGGACAGATTCAAATCACGGCAACATCGTCAACTACTTGGAGAACACGACTACCGGCGTCTTGGCCGCGATGCGCGCGCACTCTGACAACGTCGTGCTGATGAATAAGGAGACCGAAGCAAACATCAGCACTGACAACCTCTTCCATGGGCTCTGGCTCGCGGGCATCGCTGGCAACTGGGGCTCGGCGACAGACCAGTGGCACTGGGCTGAGCAGCGCCATCGTCAGGTATACGGCCCCAACGTCGGCAGTCGTACCTGGAAAGACAACATGCAGAACCCCGAGGCGCTGATGGCTCAAAGCATCCAGCGCGCCGCGAGCCAAGGAGCGACTGCGTACGCACCTGAGGCGGGGTTCCTGATGTTCTCGACGAACAGCCTTCGGACCGCCCCCTTCCAGTACGGGCTCATTCCACTGTTCCGCGATCTCGATAGTGGTGCAGTGCCTGTGCCTACGCGCCAGGATGTGCTCGCAACGACAAAGGTCGTGTACAAGGGAGCCTCAGGTTTCAACCCACCGACTTACGACCTCAGTGCCTCTAACGTTCACCCAAACACGGGTCAGTTCGGAATTATCCCGCTCGTTCCCAACAACCTGACGACCGCAGAGATGTCGGTGTTCCCGGAGGTCGTCCCCGCGGGCGCTCGCTTTCCGTACTTCGCTTCCCGGTATCCGCAGGAGTTCCTCACGAGCAACACCTTCCTGGCGCGCGCCGGTAACGCCTGGTACTGGAACAACTACAAGGAAAACGTCAATCAGACGCTAACTAGCAGTTTCAAACCTCGTCAGTCGGGCGCGAGCGCAATCAGCATCGCTGCGGGTCCACACACGTACGCCACGATGATCGAGAGCAGCAACCGTGTTTCGATCCGGATGAACAACTACCGGAGTAATCGCAACCACCTCTGGACCGACACTGTGCTGGGAGTTCCTGCCTCGCAGGACTTCAATCGAGCTCAGACGCTTCAGTACATTCACGAGTACCTGACCGTGCAGCGGGATGCTGCGGGGAACGTCGTTAAGAACGCGGCGGGCAACATCCTCACTGGTACGGGTCGGGTAGTGGACGACAGGAGTGCCCGTGACATCCGTACGACGACGGTAACCGTAGATGGCACGTGGCAAGGTGGCGCTCCCCGTGTGACGTTCGAGGCGATGGATTCGCAGACGGGACGGCCCTATACGCAAACGCAGACGTGGGATGCAGCCAACCAGCGGTTGACGATTGCGGTTACCCATAACGGGCAGGTGAACTTCACAGTTGATACGGATGGTGCCGGTGCGAGTGTGTCGAATCTTGCTGCGGGTAAGAGTGCGACCCAGAGCTCGACCTACACAGGTGGGGATGGGACGGGTCCCGCCTCGAAGGCTGTGGATGGCAACACGAACGGTGACTTCACCCAGGGGAGCGTCACCCATACGCTCTCGGATGCGAACGCCTGGTGGCGCGTGGACCTGGGTGCCAACGTGGCTGTTGGCGACATCGAAGTCTGGAACCGCACCGACACAACCGGCTCTGACTTGGATCGGCTGACCAACTACACCGTCAGTGTCCGGGACGCTGCGGGTAACGTCGTGTGGTCGTCCGTGCAAGGCGAGCGACCCTGGCCGAGCACACTTCTGAATGCGGGCGGTGCCGTCGGCCGCTACGTGCAGGTGCAACTAAACGGAACGAACTTCCTCAGCCTGGCAGAGGTGAAGGTCCGTCCATTCCGGAAAAATCTCGCTCAAGCAGGGAATGCCACGCAGAGTTCGACGCTCTACGGGGCTCAAGCCGCTCGCGCCATCGATGGGAACACTAACGGGAACTACTCCGCAGGGTCAGTGACCCACACGGATACTCAGGCGGGGGCGTGGTGGCAGGTGGATCTTGGCTCCACGCGTCGAATTGAGTCCGTGGAGCTGTGGAATCGAACTGATTGCTGCGGCGAGCGGTTGAGCAATTTCACTGTCAGCGTCATCGATGCAGCGGGCGCGACGGCATGGTCCACGACCCAGGCCGGAACTCCCAACCCCCGTCTAGTGCTCACTCTCCCCCCGAATATCGAAGGGGAGGCGGTCCGAGTGCAACTCAATGCGACGAACTATCTATCCCTCGCCGAAGTGAAGGTGTTCGGCTCCTAGGCCACGTCGGAAGGCATCTCGCCCACGAAAGGGTGAGATGCCTTCCGCTTCGCTTGACGGTGTCTCTCAGGGTCCCTCCGTGTTCGCGCGACTGAAGGGGAAGCACTGACCATCGAGCAAGCGCCGGTCATCGTGCGCACGTACGAGGCCGAGTCGGCGACGAATACCCTCCAGGGCAACGCCCGAGTGGGTACGCTCGCCGGAGCGTCCGGCGTCAAGTTCGTCGGCGAGCTCGGCCCGGGCCCTGGCCACGCCATGGCTTCTTTACGAAGTTACGGCTGAGGCTGCGGGAGCGGTCACGCTGCGCATCGCGGCAATCTCCGGCGAAAACCGCAGCTTCGGGCTTTCGGTCAACGGCGCAGCACCGATCACGGTCCCTGTTCCGGGTCGCAGCTGGACCGAGCCGCAGGTCGTCGAGGTTGAGGTGCAGCTGGCTGAGGGTGCCAACACGTTGCGGTTCGGCAGCTCGTCGAGTGGATACGCTCCGTCTGTCGATGCCTTGACCGTGCTCGAGCCGAAGAGCTAAGCCAACGGCGCGACGAAATCGCCGCGGGCGGCCGGACACCCGGCCGCCCGCGGTGGTGCTGATGCGAGCTCACATGAGAGATGCTGGAACTCGCACGTGCGCTCCGTCGAACGTTGCCACACTTGCCGGTCATCACAGAATGGAGCCGAGATGGTCCTCGCTGAGCCGATGTCGAACGAGGATCGTCTGGAGCTCGTGCGTCTGCAGAACTTGGAAAGCTGCTTCATCTCGCTGCGAGACTCCGGGCCCTCGACCGTTGCGGATATCGCCGCCGAGACTGGCCTGTCGCGTCCGACGATCAAAGACCGCCTCCAGGACCTCATCGCGCTTGGCCTTGTCGCCGAAGTCGGGCGGGTGGTCCGGCGCGGGCAGAGCTCTGGGCGGCCGGCATCACGATTCGCAGTAAGCCCGCGCGCGGGATACGTGATCGGGCTCGAACTCGGAAAGCATCACGAGCGCATCGTGGTCGCCGACATGGCGAACGTCGTCCGAGCCCGCTACGTGTTCACGGCTGATGACAGGACGAGCGTAACCGACAGGATGCGCTCCCTCGTCACGCGGGTAGCCGACATCCGCAGTGCGCATGCCGATCTGGGTCCGCTGCTGAGAGTCGGCGCGGCCGTCCCGGGCGCACTCGCCCCGGACGGCCTCATGACTCGTTCACCGATTTTCAAGGAGTGGACAGGGCAGAACGTCGCAGACGCTTTCGCCAGCGTCTTCGACGTGCCCGTCGTGCTCCAGAACGACCTGAACGCCGCAGCACTGGCAGAACACCGGCATGGGGCCGCCGCCGATGCGTCCGACGTTGTCCTTGCGCTCGTATGGCACCAGGTGTCCGCGGGACTCATCATCGACGGTGACGTACGCGTCGGCCGTCATGCCCGAGCGGGCGAGATGAGTCAGCTGGTCGCGTCGGCGGATGACCAGATGCTGCAGCGATGGCCATCAATGCCCGACTTCCTCGAAACGCTGAGCGCCGCCGAAGCGGGAGACCAGCGCTCGCGCGAGCTGGTCGAGGAGTTCGCTCTCGCGGCAGGAGCACAGATCGCCACTCTGCTGATCGCCGTCGACCCCGACGTAGTCGTCTTGTACGGCCCGGCATCAGCCAACGACTATGTCGCCGAGCTCGTGGCGAACGCCGTGCATACGGCTGTCTCGCCGCCGGAGGACACTCCTCTGCTTCAAGCACAGCTCGGAGCAGACGCCGCTGCGACGGGGGTGCTCATCGCCGCTCTGGAGTCGGCCCACACTCAGTTCTTCGGTGAAGCGGGCACGCCGATCCAGCAGCTGATCGAGGCTGGCGCCCCCGCGACACGGTGATCCTCCTCCCGTTGTCGATGCATCCGGATCGTCGGGCTTGACAACGGGGCAGACATCGGATGAAATGCTCCAAGCGGACTTATCGAATAGTCTTTCTTTAATCAGGTCCGCTCGGGTGCGATAACGCGACCCGACCCGACCCGACCCGAGCATCACATTTCAATGAGGAGATCAGCATGAACCGCAGGAAGGCACTGACGCTGAGCCTGACCGGCATCGTCGCGACCGGAGCACTCGCGCTCACCGGGTGCGCCGCCGGCGACGGCGCGAACGCGGACGGCAAGGACGGGCAGAAGGTCGTGTACGTCGTTCCGTCCAGCTGGGCGCAGACCGGCGCATTCGCCGACAACGTCAAGGCGTGGGAGAAGGAGAGCGGCAACACCGTCGAGATCCAGGCGATCCCCGACGAGCAGTACGACGACACTGTCCGCGCCCGCCTGCAGGGCGGCGAAGGCATCGACATCTACGCCGGCCAGGATAACGTTGACGACCCGTCCGCCATCATGCGTGAAGTGGACGAGTCCGAATTCGCTGACCGAATGGCCGAGAGCGTGCTCGAGTCGATGCGCGCCGAAGACGGCAAGATCTACGGATACCCGGCCGCCGACGGCCTGAGCTCCTTCGGAGTCATCTACAACAAGGATGTCTTCGAATCGGCCGGCGCGGCAGTGCCCAAGACGCTGGACGAGTTCACCTCCGCACTCGAGAAGGTCAAGGCCGAAGGGACCACCCCGCTATACCTCTCAGGCGCTGACGGATGGACGCTGCTGCAGCATCGCAACTCGGTCAACGCCAACCTGCTCGGCCAGGATCCTGAACTGGCAGAGAAGCTCGCTACCAACGAGACCACCTGGGGTGACGTCTCCGAAATGGAGCCGCAGTACACCGCACTCGCTGAGTGGGCCTCCGCGGGCCTCACCAACAGTGACGTGCTCACTGCCAAGTACGAGACCGCGATCAAGTCCGTCGCCGACGGAAGCGCTGGTGCGATCATCAACGGCTCCTGGGCTATCGGCGAGATCCGCAAGGCGAACGCCGACGCGAACATCGGCTTCTTCGCGCTTCCCACCGAGGCCGGTGAGAACCAGGTTGCGCTGTCGCGTCCGAACATCCTGCACATCGCCGCGGCGAGCAAGGTCGAAGACGCCGCCGCGGATCTGCTGCAGTTCCTGATCACTCCCGAGAATGTCGCAGCGCACCTGGCTGCCGCGCCCGGGATCCCCGCCTTCACCGATGTCGAGCTCGAGAACCCGGATGCCGCGATTGCAGACATTCAGACGTACGTGGAGAACGGCCAGTCGGGCTCTGCGTTCGACACGGCGACGGGATTCCCCACGCCTGAAAGCGAGCTGATCGCGGCCTACCAGGAGCTCGTTGGTGGCCGTGTTGACGCCGCCGGCTTCATCAACAAGGTTGACGCAGCCTGGCAGGGCGCCGGCAAGACCGCTGGCATCAAGGGCTTCTGAGCCATGGGGCGGGGAGTAGTGCAGAAACGTGCCAAGAGCAGAACCGCGGCCACGGCGTACCCGTACTGGTTCGGGGCGCCCGCGACTCTGATCTTCAGCGTCTTCTTCGTGCTCCCCGCCGCACTCGGCCTCTGGCTGAGCTTCACAAACGCGTCAACCATGTCGCAGCGCCAGGATTTCATCGGACTGGCGAACTTTCAGCTGCTGTTCGGCACGCACGGTGAAGCATTCCTCGGCGCGATGGGAAACCAGTTCGTCTACGCGCTGATCACCACCGTCGGAAAGACTGGCATCGGTGTCCTGCTCGCGTTCTTCCTGAACCGTGCTTTCCTCGGACGCAACGTGCTACGCGCGGTCGTCTACATGCCGATCATGTTCTCGACCATCGTCGTGGGCATCGTGTTCGGGTTCATCCTCTCGTACGAAGGTCTACTCAACTCGTTCCTTCGCAACATCGGGCTCGGCTTCATTGCCCAGGACTGGCTCGGTGATTTCGACCTCGCCCTGTTCTCCGTGACGGCAATCGACATCTGGATGGGCGTCGGCTGGACCGTGGTACTGGTGCTCGCCGCTCTGCAGGGCGTGCCTGCAGAGCTGCTCGAATCCGCAGAGGTCGACGGCGCGGGGCGCTTCAAACGGGCGATCCACGTCAGCCTCCCCACCGTCGCGCCAACCATCAGCCTGGCTGCGCTGCTCACCCTTATCTCGGGTTTGAAGTCGTTCGAGATCATCTATGCGACCACCGGCGGCGGACCGGGAAACGCCACCGAGGTGATGACCACCTTCCTGGCGAAGGCTCTGGGTACGACCAACCTCGGCTACGCCTCCGCGATCAGCTTCGTGCAGTTCGCCGTCATCACCATCATCGCGATGATCATCCACCTGATCAGCCGCCGGATTGAAGCGAGGATGTCATGAAAGAGCGACTGAGCCGGAATGCGGCGACCTATGTCGTCGCCCTCGCCGTCGGCATCCTCTTCGTCGTCCCCATGGTGCTCGTGCTGCTGAACTCGTTCAAGTCACAGACCGAAGCATCCGGATTCACCCTCACACTGCCGACCGAATGGCGCTTCGACAACTACGTCACTGTGCTCTCCGACCCCAGCGTCGCTCTAGGTCTGGTCAACAGCGCGATCATCACCATTGGAGTGACAGGCGGCACGATCACGGTCTGCGCGCTTGCTGGCTTCCTCATCGCCCGCCGCACGAGCCGCGTCACCTCCAGTCTGTACATGTACCTGATCGCTGGTCTAATCGCCCCGTTCTCGTTCATCCCCGCCATCCGGGTGCTGCAATGGCTCGGCCTCTACAACACGCATCTCGGTCTGATCCTCTCGGACATCGCCACCCAGATCCCGTTCATGGTGCTGATCTTCGTCAGCTTCGTCCGGCAGATCCCCCGGGAGATCGACGAGGCGGCCATCATCGATGGCGCGGGTTCGCTGCGCATGTTCTTCACTGTGATTTTCCCGCTCATGAAGCCGGTGACGTTCACTGCGTTGGTGCTGCTCTTCACCTATGCGTGGAACGAATTCCAGAACGTGCTGTTTCTCACCTCCAGCTCGAAGACGTGGACGATGCCCATGACCGTCTACAACTTCCAGGGGCTGCACACCTACGATTACGCGCTGGTCAGCGCGAACCTCGTGATCACGATTATCCCCGTCCTCGTCGTATACCTGATCGCGCAGCGCTACATCCTCTCGGGGATGGTGGCGGGCGCGGTCAAGGGCTGATCCACGATGGGTGCAACACCGAAAGTAGTCATGCTCGAAACGCAATTGTCCACAGTCGCAAACGACCGGCACGCACGAACGAACTGGTTCCGGGCCGACCGATTCGGCATGTTCATCCACTGGGGAGCCTTCTCCGTCCATGGCCGGGGAGAATGGCTGCGCTCCTGGGAGAATATCTCGATGGAGGAGTACCAACCCTTCATCGACGCGTTCACCCCGGATGCGTTCGACGCCGACGAGTGGGCGCGCACGGCAGTCGCGGCTGGCATGAGGTACGCCGTGCTGACCGCGAAGCATCACGACGGCTTCTGCTTGTTCGACAGCGCGCACTCCACCTATACCTCCATGCACAACGGCTTTGGGCGAGACGTGGTTGCCGAGTATGTCGAGGCGTTCCGCCGTCACGGGCTGAAGGTCGGCCTGTACTTCTCGTTGATCGACTGGTCGCATCCGGACTTCCCGGTCTTCGGCGACGCGCATCATCCTCACCGTAACGACCCCGCGTACGAAGGCATCGAGCACGACTTCGACCGCTACCTCGATTTCATGCACGCTCAGGTGCGCGAGCTCGCCACAAACTACGGCCAGATCGACCTGATGTGGTTCGACTTCTCGTACGACGACCTGACCGGTGAGGCGTGGCGCGCCGGCGAACTCGTCGAGATGGTCCGCGAACTCCAGCCCGGGATCCTGCTCGACAACCGCCTCGAGGCCAACGGCGGCAGCTTCGGCTCGATCATCACTGACTCGCCTCTGCCGTGGTCCGGCGACTTCGTCTCGCCCGAGCAGCTGATCCCCGCCGAGGGCATTCTCGACCTTCAGGGTCAGCCCGTGCCGTGGGAGGCGTGCATCACGCTCAACAACCATTGGACGCATTTCTTCGGCGACGAAGACTACAAGTCGCCTCGGATGCTGATCAGGAAGCTCGTCGAGATCGTCAGTAAGGGCGGCAACCTGTTGCTCAATGTCGGGCCGCACCCCGATGGCCACATCCTCACGGAAGAGCAGCGGATCCTCGCCGAGGTGGGGGCATGGCTTTCCCGCAACGGCGATAGCATCTATGGCGCACGCGCTGCCGATCTGCCGAAGCCGGAGTGGGGATACTACACGCGCAAGGGAGACGTGCTCTATGCGCACGTGTTCGAGCCGCCGGTCGGGCCTCTTGCACTTGTCGGTGTCGACGCGTCCCGCATCGACTCGCTCGAGATCAGCGGCAAGCGGGTTGAGCGGGCGGAGTCCTGGCTCATCGAGGCGTATCCCGATACGGCATTCGTCAGCTTCGGCGAGGGCGACCCGGCGCTGACATATCCGTTGCCCGACGACGTCGACACGGTGATCACGATTCGTCTGACACCACAGTCAATTCCGTACGGCTCGTGAGCTCTCAGGTGCTGCTGCTGCGCAGCGCTGGCGTCGCGCTCATCGTCGACTGCCGACACCAGCGGGCTCGAGTGGTGCACTGGGGTCCGGATCTCGGCGCCCTCGATGATCGTGCCCTCCTAGCGCTGTGTGACGCTGCTGTCCCAGCTCGTCTGAACGCGACACCCGACGACCCGCTGCTGTTCGGTGTGCTTCCCACCGAGGATGACGCGTGGACCGGTCGCCCCGCCGTTGTGCTCTCCCGGTCCGGCATCGCGACGACCCCGCGGCCGCGACTGATCTCGGCGAACATAGAGGATGCGGCAGCCCGGCTGGTTCTGCGAGATGAAGCGTCGCTCGCCGAGATCACCCTTGAGCTCGCACTGGATCCGCACGGCGTCCTCGAGCACCGGCGCACCGTGCGCAATATCGGCCAAGAAGCGCTCACCGTGGACGGACTGGATGCGGTGCTCCCGCTGCCGGTGCGCGCCGACGAGATCCTCGATTTCACCGGCGCATGGATCGGAGAACGGATGCCGCAACGGCATCCCGTCTCCTTTGCGGTCCATGCCCGAGAGCATCGTCGTGGACGTCCGGGCCATGACGCCGCCTTCGTTACCCTGGTCGGCACCGCAGGGTTCACGAATCGCCGAGGCGAACTGTGGGCGATGCACGTCGCGTGGAGTGGCGACCATGGCAGCTATGTTGAGCGCTCAGCCGACGGCGCCGGTGACCTCTCCGTCGCTCTCAGCGGCGGAGAGCTGCTTAGGCGCGGTGAAGTGATACTCGATCCGGGCACCTCGTACTCGGCACCAGCGGTGTTGTTCACGTGGTCCGATGCCGGCATCGACGGCATTTCAGATCGGTTCCACGACCGTCTGCGTGCCAGGCCACAGCACCCGCAGACGCCACGGCCTCTCGTGCTGAGTACCTGGGAAGCGGTGTATCTCGACCATGACGTCAGCACGCTCCGGTCGCTCGCAGAACGCGCCGCTGACGTCGGAGTCGAGCGGTTCGTGCTCGATGACGGCTGGTTTCGCGGCCGCACTACCGACACTGCAGGGCTCGGGGACTGGTATGTCGACGAAGGCTTCTGGCCGGAGGGTTTGCACCCCTTGGTGGACCTGGTGCGCTCTCTCGGTATGCAGTTCGGGCTGTGGGTGGAGCCGGAAATGGTCAACCTCGATTCGGACGTCGCGCGTAAACATCCAGAGTGGTTGCTGACACCCGCTGACGGCTGGCCATCTCGCGCACAGTACGTACTCGACGTGGCGCAGCCCGCGGTTTACGACTACCTCCTCGAGCGACTAGACGCGCTGATATCCGAGTACCGGATCGACTTCCTAAAGTGGGACCACAATCGCGATCTGCTCGAGGCACCCAGCCACACGCAGACGCGAGCCGTGTACGCCCTCATGGATGCCTTGCGTCAGCGGCATCCTCAGCTGGAG
The DNA here is from genome assembly GCF_004794315.1 of Microbacterium sp. PF5. Lineage (NCBI taxonomy): Bacteria > Bacillati > Actinomycetota > Actinomycetes > Micrococcales > Microbacteriaceae > Microbacterium > Microbacterium sp. PF5. The sequence continues at coordinate 34,563 of NZ_SSDQ01000065.1, forward strand.
ATTGAGTCGTGCGCCTCGGGTGGAGCGCGCGTGGACCTCGGCATTCTGCAGCGCACAGACCGGGTGTGGCCGTCTGACACGTTGGATCCGCTCGAGCGCGAGCGCATCCAACGTTGGACATCGCTGTTGCTTCCCCTGGAGCTCATCGGCTCGCACATTGGCGCCGCGACCGCGCATACCACCGGCCGGAGGATAAACGGGACCCTGCCTTTGATCACCGCGCTGTTCGCTCACGCCGGTATAGAGATGAACCTGCTCAAGGTGAATGAGGCGGAGCGTGACGCACTAACGCAGTTCGCCGAACTCTATCGAGAGACGCGTGCGCTGATTGCGTCCGGGCGTCTGGTGAACGCGGACGTGTTCGACCCAGCAGCCCGTCTCTTCGGGGTGGTGAGTCCAGATCGGAGCCGGGCGCTTTTCGCTGTCGTCCAGATCGGGATGACCGCCGGGCGCCCCGCGCGAGTCCAGATCCCCGGGCTCGACGAGAGCGCGGGGTATGACGTCCGTGTGCGCTCGGAGCTCGGAGTGCCGGATCGGGGCATGAGCACCGGGCCGGCCTGGTTCGACGCAGCGTTGAACGCACCGCTCCGCTTGGCAGGCTCCATGCTCGCGCGCTCGGGACTCTCGCTTCCCCCTCTGCGCCCCGAGACTGCCGCCCTGATCGAGCTGACCCGCGTGACCGAGGAGACATCCGATGACCACTGACCTTCGTATCGGCATCGTCGGCTTCGGTCACCGAGCTCAGCTGACTGACCAGGTGCAACGCCCGGGCGGGGGCTCGTTTGTCTCGGCCGTGCTTGATACAGCCGAGCGCGGCCGAGCAGACGCTCGCGAGAAGCTGCCGAATGCCTTCGTGACCGACTCGCTTCGCGACTTCATCAGCGCCGGTGTGGACGCCGCGTTGGTGCTCACTCCCGATGATCAGCACACCGATGTGACCGTGGCACTGCTGGAGGCGGGTGTTCCGGTGTTCTGCGAGAAGCCGTTGGCGACGAAGATCTCGGACGCGGATGCCATCCTTAAAGCAGCGCACCGCACCGGAACCCGTTTGTACGTCGGCCACAACATGAGGCACATGCCGGTGATCGTGCTGATGCGACAGTTGATCCTCGACGGGCGTATCGGTGAGGTCAAGGCGATCTGGTGTCGCCACTTCGTCGGTCACGGCGGCGACTACTACTTCAAGGACTGGCACGCCGACCGCCGACGCACCACGGGACTGCTCTTGCAGAAGGGTGCGCATGACATCGACATCCTGCACTGGCTGGGCGGCGCCCGCACGATGAGCGTGAATGCGATGGGGACGCTGGCCGTCTACGGCGACATCACAGATCGCAGTGACCATGCCGGTGAGCGAATGCAGGACTGGTTCAGCCTCAACAACTGGCCGCCGACCGCGCAGACCGGCATGGCGCCGATCCTCGACGTTGAAGACCTCTCACAGGTGAATATGACATTGTCCAACGGCGTCCTCGCCTCGTACCAGCAGTGCCACTTCACGCC
>NZ_SSDQ01000066.1:0-87370 GCF_004794315.1 Microbacterium sp. PF5
GCCGCCCAGGCGCGCGCGCACCCCGAGGTCGAGTCCTTCGTCGGCGCCCGCGAGTGCCGGGTCGGGCCGCAGCGCGTCGCGCACCTCCCCGCGGATCAGCAGGCCGCGGATGTCGGCGCCGAGCGCATCGTCCATGCGGTCGTGCTGGCCCTGGTCGAGCTCCCCGGCGGCGAGCTCGACCGATCGGCCGAGCGCGGTCATGCTCACACCGAGAGACACGATCTCCCGGTCGTTGTCGGTGGCCACGACCTTGGGGGCGACGATCGCGGCGGACGGCGAGCGCTCCAGCGTGCCGACGAGTCGTTCGAGCGCCCGCGGGTGGGGGGCGGTGTCCTGGGCCAGCAGCCAGATCGCAGACCCCTCCGGCACCCGAGGCCTGGCGAGATCGATCGCCTCCGCGAACGAGGTCGACGGCCGCGCCTCGATGATGCCCTCCACCGTGTTCGCGACGGCTTCGCTCTCGCGAGCGGTCGCCGCATCTCCGCACAGGACGAGCGTGACGGCGTCGGGGGCGAGCGTCTGGGATCGCACGGCGTCGAGTGTGCGGAGCAGCTGCGCGCGGGCCGAGGGGCCGGGGCGCGCGACGATGATGGCGTGAACTCGGGCTGGCATGACGTGGTCAGCCTATGCGCGCGATCGTCGGCGTCGGGTCAGGGACCCCGGCGCGCCCGCGAAGCCGCGCGGCGTGATCGCCTCAGCTGGCGCGGCGCTTGAGCTTGCGGCGCTCGCGCTCGGAGAGACCGCCCCAGATGCCGAAGCGCTCGTCGTTGCTCAGCGCGTATTCGAGGCATTCGCCACGGACGTCGCACGCGGTGCAGATGCGCTTGGCGTCGCGCGTCGAGCCGCCCTTCTCGGGGAAGAAGGCCTCGGGGTCGGTCTGCGAGCAGAGCGCGTCGCTCTGCCAGGCGAGGGCGTTGTCGTCGTCCGGGTCGGACCGGCGAACCCCGGGAACACCGAGGTTGACCGGATCGACGAACCAGTTCTCCGGCACATCGGAACGGTAACCCGTCATGTCGACCTCCAACCCTTCAAAAACCGCCCCCCTGGCGGGCCGTGCTCACCTAATTACACCGGTGTGATTCGCTCGGGTCAAGTCGCGGATCGTAAACCCTCAACGGATTCTTGAAGGTTCATGGACGCCCGTCGGCGTGTCGCGGTCGTGTCAGCGCCCGGGCGTCGCCACGAACGCCTCGCCCGCACCACCGAGGGTGAGCGTGCGCTCCTCGGCGTCCGCGAACACCGCCGTGCCGACCGCCGCCGTGAGCTCCTCCCCCGTCGCCGTGGCCACCCGCACCGCACCCGAGGTCGCGAGCACCATCGTCGGGCCGTCCACCGCGAGCGTCACCGGCTCGCCGTCCAGCGCGACCCGCCGCAGCGCGAAGTCCGGCACGGGCACCGGGTACTCGGTGATCGCCTGGCCGTCCTGCGGACGCAGCACCGGCACCTCGCCCGTCGTCGTGTCGAGGATGTGCAGCAGCTCGGCGACGTCGATGCGCTTCGGGGTCAGTCCGCCGCGCAGCACGTTGTCGCTCGCCGCCATGATCTCCACACCGAGACCGGAGAGATAGGCGTGCAGCAGCCCGGCCCGCAGGAACACGCCCTCACCGCGGCGCAGCACGACGTGGTTCATCAGCAGCGCCACCACCACGCCGGGGTCGCCGGGGTAGTGCCCCGCGATGCCGGCGACCGCCCGCACCGTCTCGGTCCACTCCCCCGCCTCGCCCGCGGCCGCGGCGATCACGGCGGCCGTGATCTCGTCGACCTCCGCCTGGGCGTCGCCGCCGAGCAGCCAGCCGATCGCGGAGCCCAGCGGGTCGGACTCCTGCTGGAGGAGCTCCCGGAGCCGGGAAACCCCCGGTCCCGGCGCGAGCGTGTCGAGGAGCCGGAGCGACTCGGCGACGGGGCGCAATCCGCTCAGCGACTCGAAGCGCTCGCTCAGCGCGACGATGAGCTCGGGCTTGTGGTTGTCGTCCCGGTAGTTGCGCTCGGGGTCGTCGAGGGGCCGTGCGCTCTCCTTCGCCCACCCGGCCTTCGCCTGCTCGATCGTCGGGTGCACCTGGATCGACAGCGGGCTCCCGGCTGCGAGCAGCTTCAGCAGGTAGGGCAGGGTGCCGCCCGTGAAGCGGTCGAGCGTGCCGTCGCCCACGACCTCCGCCGGGTCGCCGGGGTGGTCGCCGAACCACACCTCGGCCTCCGGTGCGCCCGTCGGGGTGCGCCCCTCCAGATCGGCCAGCAGGGTCTCGGATCCCCAGGCGTAGTCGCGGGGGGCGTTCGTGAGCGCGAGCAGCATGCCCCCAGCGTAGAGCCCCGCTGCGGCGCTCAGGATCGCCGCGCGTCCGTCGCGGTAGCCTGAACGCGATGGCCCAGTACACCAAGCACCCGGTGGCCCCCCTTCCCACCGCGCCGGAGCGCGAGTCGACGGGGCACCTGCTGCTGCGCGGGTACGTCATCCTCGTGCTCTTCGTGGCCTTCGCGCACTCCGCCGTCTACAACCTGCTCGGCGTGGTCGGCGCCGCCGCCGTGCTGGGACTCTTCACCGTCGCGACCCTCGCGATCGGCATCCCGATGCTCGCGCGTCGTCGTCCGCAGCCCTTCCGCTGGCGACGCCTGCCGTGGGCCGCGCTGGGCTACACCGCACTCGCGCTGGTGTCCGTGGCATGGTCGCAGTGGCGCGGGCCGACGATCGCGACCGGGCTGCTGCTCGCCGCGGTCACCGTGAACGGCCTGTTCATCGCGCACGTGCTCACCTGGCACGAGATCGTGCGCGCGCTGTCCTCCGCCTTCAAGTGGATCCTCGGACTGTCGCTCGCCCTCGAGCTGTGGGTGTCCCTCGTGCTGCACGGCCCCCTGCTGCCGAACTTCGTCGACCTGCCGGACGGCGAGATCGACCCGCAGTGGTACTGGGTGCGCGACAACCTGTTCGACGGCGGACGCATCCAGGGCATCGTGGGCAACGCGAACCTGCTCGCGATCGTGTCCCTGTTCGCTCTCATCACGTTCGGCGTGCTGTTCGCGGCACGGGCACGGTGGCGCACCACCCTCGCACTGTGGATGATCCTCGCGGCCTACTTCCTGCTGCGCACCTCCTCCGCCACGGCGCTCGTGTGCGCGGGTGCCGCTGTCGTGGTGCTGGTGGTGGCACTGGTCATGCGGCGGGCGTCGACCCCGAGCGCCCGCACGCGCGTGTACGTCGTCGCCATCGGCTCGACCGTGATCGTCGGGGCCGCCGTCTGGCTGCTGCGCGGGCCCCTGCTGTCGCTCCTCGGCCGCAGCGCCGACCTGACCGGGCGCTCGGAGAAGATCTGGACCAAGGTCCTGGAGCGCGCGGGCGAGCACCCCCTGTTCGGCAACGGCTTCTCCAGCCCGTGGGTGCCGAGCGATCCCGCGTTCGACCACTGGATCGTCGACCACGGCATCACCGTGTTCCACGCGCACAACATGTGGCTCGACGTGCTGCTGCAGCTGGGCGTGCTCGGCGTCGTGCTGATGGCCGTCGCCTACGGCAGCCTGCTGTGGCGCTCCTGGTTCTTCGCGGTCGACCGTCCGCGGTGGGACCTCGACGCGCACCGACCGTTCTCGCCGATCACCCTGCTGCCGAGCCTCTACACCATCGTGCTGCTCGTGCAGGGCCTGACCGAGTCCACGCCGATCATGCTGTGGGGCTGGCTGCTGCTGGTCCTGTTGTCGTTCAAGCTGAAGTCCGTGCCGCTCGTGGGCGTGGGTGAGCGCGACCTCGTGTTCGAGCGCGGGACGACGCAGCGGCGGGTGCCGTGACGCCGGGTCGCACGATCACCCGGCTCCTCGGGTCGGCGGAGTTCGCGCGGGCCTTCACGCTCGCGGTGCTGCTGGCGGTGTTCGGCTCGTTCCTGATCGAGCGGATGACGTCTCCCGTCACCCTCGCCACGATCGTCACGCTGCTCTGCGTGCTGGGAGCCGCGATCCTCTGGGTGCGCCGCGAGGAGCTGTCGCTGCTGCGCCTCGCGCCCTCGTCGCTGATCGCGTTCCTCGGCTGGGCACTGGTGAGCCTGGTGTGGACGACCGATCGTTCGGACACGTTCTTCGGCTGGCTCTCCCTGCTGGGCTTCGCGTTCCTCGCCATCACGGTCGGCCACATCCGCGACACCCTCCAGACCGTGCGGGCGCTGGGCGACGCGCTGCGGGTGCTCCTGACGCTCTCGCTGGGCGTGGAGATCCTGTCCGGCGTGCTGCTCGACATCCCGTTCTCGTTCCTCGGCGTGCAGGGCGACCTCGCGCTCGGCGGACCGGTGCAGGGCGTCTTCGGCAGCCGCAACATGCTCGGCTTCATCGCCGTGATCGCGCTGATCACCTTCGTGATCGAGTGGCGCACGCAGTCGGTGGACCCGCCGCTCGCGGTCGTGTCGATCGCCCTCGCCGGCGGGCTGGCGTTCCTGTCCTCCTCGCCGACGGTGCTCGTCCTGGCGGTGGCGGTCGGCATCGTGACGGTGGCGCTCACGATCGTGCGGCACACCTCCCCCGCGCGTCGCACCATGGTCCAGTGGGGCCTCGGGGCGCTGGTCGCCCTCGCCCTGGCGGTGGCGTTCGCGCTGCGGCACCAGATCATCGCGCTGCTGGACGCCGGCTCCGATTTCTCGATGCGGGCGACCCTGTGGAACATGATCCTCGACTTCGTGTCCATCAAGCCGATCACGGGGTGGGGCTGGTTCGGCGACTGGGCTCGCGGGGAGTATCCGTTCACGTTCATCAACTTCCAGCTGGGCGAGCACCACCAGAGCGCGCTGAACGCGTTCTTCGATGTGCTGCTGCAGCTCGGCACGGCCGGCCTCGTGCTGTTCCTGCTGCTGGGAGGAGTCGCCCTCATCCGCTCCTGGCTGGTGGCGAGCGTGCGCCGATCCGTGGTCTACGCGTGGACGCCGATCACGCTCGTGACGCTCGCCGTCGATTCGATGTTCGAGAGCTTCACGCTGGTGGGTGCCGGCTGGTTCCTGCTCGTGCTGTGCGCCCTGCGCGCCGGGCAGTCCCGCTCATGGCGCGAGAACATCGACGCCGCGCACACCGGGGCCATCCCGACCCTCCGCCCCCAGGGCTAGGGTCCGCGCCGGAAGTCAGCGCAGCGAGCGGAGCTTCTCCGACCAGGCCAGTGCATCGCGCACACCGTCGTCGACCGAGCGCTCGGCGCGCCAGTCCAGCACCGCGGCGGCACGGTCGACGATCGCGTACGCGCCCGCCTGGTCGCCCGGGCGTCGGCCGGTCTCGACCACCGGCAGCACCTCGCCCGTGACCCGCTCGAACGCCTGCACGAGCTCGCGCACCGTGACGCCGTCGCCCGTGCCCAGGTTGATCACCTGGTACGGCTCGTCGGGCGTGGCCACGCGGTCGAACCGCTGCACCGCGGCGACGTGCGCGAGAGCCAGGTCCCAGACGTGCACGTAGTCGCGCAGCCCGGAGCCGTCGCGCGTGGCCCAGTCGGTGCCGGTGATGGTGAAGGGCTCGCCCGAGGCGTGCGCCTGCATGATCTTGCCCAGCGCGTGCGAGGGCGTGGGGTTCTGCAGCCCCGTGCGCAGGCGGGGGTCGGCGCCGATCGGGTTGAAGTAGCGCAGCGCGATCGCCCGGAAGTCGCCGGCGGCCGCTGCGTCGGCGAGGATCTGCTCCACCATGGCCTTGGTGGTCGCGTAGGGGCTCGCGGGCGCCAGGGCACCGCTCTCGTCGACGCCGTCACCCGACTCCCCCGCGTACACCGAGGCCGAGGAGCTGAACACGACGCGCGGGACACCCGCGTCGCGCAGCCGCTGCAGCAGCACGATCGTCTTGCCCACGTTGCTGTCGTAGTAGCCCAGGGGGTCGGCGACCGACTCCGGCACGACCACGCGCGCCGCGCAGTGGACGACGGCGTCGATGTCGGGGTGGTCGGCCAGCAGCCGGTCCAGCACCGCGTGATCGGCGATGTCGCCGACGTAGAGGTTGCGTCCGTCGCCGAACACCTCGAGCCCCTTGGAGAGGTCGTCGAGCACGACGACCTCGATCCCGGCCTCGATGCATGCCGTCGCCACGGTCGATCCGATGTAGCCGGCGCCGCCGGTGATCAGTACCTTCATCGCGGTCAGTCTAACCAGGCGGGCTGGGCGCGACCGGGGAGGCTCTCCGCGGATCCCGAGGTGACGAACGGTAGGCTACTCACTGCTCGTCGAGTCGCGCGCTGCCCACCGGCGGCGTCCCGCGACACCAACATCGGAGAACCTCCCTGTGGCCCACGTCCTTCAGAATGTCGTCTTCCCGCTCGATCGCGACCCCGACCTGCTCCCGCTCTACGCCGACCCCGAGACCTGGTCCGTGATCGAGAACGAGCCCGTCCGGGTGTCCAACAGGGCGCACCTGGGCAACATCCTCGGCCGTCACCGTGCGCGCATCGTCGCCGGTCGCCGCGTCTCCCTCGGCACCTACTTCAACGCCTTCCCCGCGTCGTACTGGCAGCACTGGACGAGCGTGCGCGAGGTGCAGCTCACGGTCCGCACGACCGGACCCGCCACGATCCTCGTCTACCGCTCGAACGGCAGCGGCGTGCGCCAGCGGGTCGCCACACGCGAGGTCACCGGAGAGGCCACGACGTCGTTCAACCTGGCGCTGACGCAGTACAGCGACGGCGGATGGATCTGGTTCGACGTGGTCGCCGACGAGAAGCCTGCCGTGCTGGAGGGCGCCGAGTGGACCACCGAGCACGAGCCGGCCCGCACCGGCAAGGCCTCGCTCGGGATCACCACGTTCAACAAGCCCGACTACTGCGTCGAGACGCTGCGCGCCCTGGCCGCCTCGCCCGACGCCCTTGAGTTCGTCGACCGCATCTTCCTCGTCGACCAGGGCACGCAGCTGGTCCAGGAGCAGGACGGCTACGACGACGTCGCCGAACGCCTCGGCGAGACCCTGCAGGTGATCCGGCAGCCGAACCTGGGCGGCTCCGGCGGCTTCGCCAGGGCGATGCACGAGACGCTGCAGCGCCCGGAGAGCGACTTCGTGCAGCTGCTCGACGACGACGTGCGCCTGGAGCCGGAGTCGCTGCGCCGGTCGATCGTGTTCGGACAGTACGCGACCACGCCCGTGCTGGTGGGCGGCCACATGTTCGATCTGCTCGACCGGCCCAAGCTGCACGGGTGGGCCGAGGTGGTCGACCAGGCGCCGTTCATGTGGCGCAACCTGTACCAGGAGCAGATGCCGCACGACTTCGGGGTGTCGAACCTGCGCCAGTCGACGCTGCTGCACATGCGCATGGACGCCGACTACAACGGCTGGTGGATGTGCCTCATCCCGGTCGAGGCGGTCCGTACGGTCGGCCTCGCCCTCCCCGCGTTCATCAAATGGGACGACGCGGAGTTCTGCCTGCGCGCCGGGGAGGCCGGATTCCCCACCGTCTCGATGCCGGGCGTCGCCCTGTGGCACGTCTCCTGGGTGAACAAGGACGACACGATCGACTGGCAGGCCTACTTCCATGCCAGGAACCGCATCGTCGCCGGGCTCCTGCACTCGGAGGTCCCGCGCGGAGGTCGCCTGCTCCGGCACAGCCGGCGCGTCGACCTCAAGCACCTGATGATGATGCAGTACTACCCGGTCGCCCTCCGTGCCAGGGCGCTGCGCGACGTGCTGTCAGGGCCGGAGCACATGCGCCGGAACATCCGTACCGCGATGCCCGCCGCGCGGGCCCTCGCCGCCGAGTTCCCCGAGACCGTGGTGCACCGCGACCCGTCGCGCGTGCTCTACTCGCGTCGCGGGCGCCAGGTGTACAAGCAGGTGTCGAAGAACGACCTCGACAACCCGACCGGTCTGCGGCTGCGCTGGTTCACGCTGACCACGCTGGTGTCGCACTGGATGCACCGTCCGCACCCGGCGAACGTCGTGCAGCCGGAGGCCGAGTTCGGCAAGGAGGACGCCCAGTGGTGGCGCGTCCCCTCCTTCGACAGCGTGCTGGTGAGCACGGCCGACGGCTCCGGAAAGAACATCTACACGCGCGACCGCCGCCAGTACCGCCGCATGCTGCGCGAGAGCGTCCGGCTGCACGCCGAGCTCCGGCGCCGGTGGCCGGAGCTGCGGGCGCGCTACCGCGAGGCGATGCCCGATCTCGTCTCCCCCCAGTCCTGGCAGCAGATCTTCGAGGAGAAGGCATGACCGCGGCCCCCGCTGCATTCGACCCCACCGCAGCGACCATCGTCATCGTCACCTTCAACCGTTCGCACCTGTTGTCCGGGCTGCTCACCAGCATCACCGCGATGGACCCGAAGCCGGGCCGCGTGGTCATCATCGACAACGCGTCGGCCGACGACACCACCGACGTGGTCGAGTCGTTCCGTGACGACATCGGCACCGAGATCGTGTACCGGCGCCTGCAGACGAACACGGGCGGGTCCGGAGGCTTCAGCGAGGGCATGCGCACCGCGTACGAGCTCGGGTCCGAGTGGATCTGGATGATGGACGACGACGTGGAGGTGCTGCCGGACGGCCTCGCCAGGATGGGCCGCTGGGCGCCGCGCTTCAAGAGCATCCAGGGCCGCCGGTACGACTACGACGGCAGCGAGTTCTACTGGCAGTACCGCATCGCCGAGCGCATGGGCATCCCGATCCCGTTCGCCCCGGCCGGCTTCGACGAGTCGGGCTACAAGCACATGAACAGCGGCTGCTTCGAGGGCATGTTCATCCACCGCTCGATCGTGCAGCAGATCGGGCTCCCCGACCCGCGGTTCTTCATCTACTGGGACGACCAGATGTACGGCTGGCTGGCCTCGCGCCTGACCACCGCGGTCATCGTGGACGAGTTCGTGCTGCGTCGCACGCGCGAGATTAAGCAGTGGGACATGGGCATCCGGCACATGAACGCGTCGAGCAACGCCTACCGGTACTACATCATGCGCAACCGCGGCTTCATCAAGCAGTACTACCGCGTCCACGGCGTGTACAACCCTGTGCTGTTCGGCCTCGGCACCGCGGCGACGTTCGCGAAGGAGCTCATCCGGCTCGTCTTCGTCGAGCGCACGGTGCGGGGCACGAGCAACCTGTTCCGCGGGATCCGCGACGGCGGCCGCGTGGGCCGCGACCGGTCGTGGCAGCCGATGACCCCTCTGGAGGCATGACGTGACCGATCCGCAGGAACCGCAGCCGGAGCTCCGCTGGGCCCCGCTTCCGCCCACCCCCGAGCGCAAGGGGCGGGTGTGGCTGATCGTCGGCCTCTCGGTGCTCGCCCTCGCGATCATCGGTGCCCTGCTGTTCTTCCTCCTGCCTCGCGGAGACGGGCCGACGCCGGGACCGAGCGCCTCGCCCTCGCCGAGCTCGACCCCCACGCCGACCGAGACCCCGACGCCCACGGCCACGCCGACGGCGGGCCCGCAGCCGAGTCAGACGCCGATCGTGACGCAGCCGCCGGTCGTCGACCCCACCGTGGAGGCTTTCCGCGGACAGGTCTCCGGGCCGCTGGCCGACGCGCTGCGCGGGCTCGACATCGTCGCGGGCGCGAGTGGTCAGGACGCGCTGCCCGTGGTGGACACGCTGCAGGAAGACGCGCGACGCCTGTCCGACCTCCCGGCACCGTCGTCGATCGCGGACAGCTGGCGCGACGGCACCGCCTCGTACACGCAGCGGCTCAGCGAGCTGCGGACGGCGATCACCGACGGCGGGAACACCGCCGGCGCGGTCGATGCCGCGCGCACGGCGGCGCAGAGCCTGCGGAGCCTCGTCGGCCTCTGAGCCCCGGCGACCTCGCCCCGACCGTGCGGGCGTGGAGGCTCAGACCGCGTAGTCGGCGTTGTAGCGGTCGAGCACCTCGCCGATCGGTGCGTCCAGCGCGAGCGCGCCCTTGTCGAGGTACAGCCCGCGCGTGCAGAACCGGCGCAGGTCGCGCTCGTTGTGGCTCACGAAGAACAGCGTGCGCCCCTCCGCGAGCAGCTCGTCGATGCGCTTGTAGCACTTGTCGCGGAACGCCTTGTCACCGACGGCGAGGACCTCGTCGACGAGGAGGATCGGCTCGTCGAGCTGCGATACGACAGAGAACGCCAGCCGCACCTTCATGCCGTTGGAGAGGTGCTTGTAGGGCGTCTCCTCGAAGCCGGCGAGCTCGGCGAACGCGATGATGTCGTCGTAGCGGCGCGAGACCTCGTCGCGCGACATGCCGTGGAGACCCGCGGTGAGACGCACGTTCTCCCGCACCGTCAGATCGCCGACGAAACCGCCGGTGATCTCGATGAGCGGCGCCACGCCTCCGTTGACATGCACCGACCCCTCATCGGGGAGCAGCACGCCGGCGACCAGGCGCAGCAGCGTCGACTTCCCCTGTCCATTGCGGCCGACCACACCGATCGACTCCCCCGGCTGCACCGTGAACGAGACGTCGCGCAACGCCCAGAACTCGCCGGGGCGCGAACGGCGCGATGCCCCGCTGAACAGGTCCTTGAAGCTGCGCCGCCCCCTCCGGTTGCGGCGGAAACGGACGCCGAGCCCCTGTACCTCGATTGCCGCGGACATCACAGCTCCCCCCTCGATGAGAGGACGGCGATCGCCGCGAGCGTGTGGGCATCACGGATCGTCCCGTCCTGCACGGCATGCGCCAGTTCCGCGAGCGGCAGCCAGCGCCGGTCGGAGACTTCCCCGTCCGGCACGGTCGCCGGCGCGTCCTGGTCGATGCGGCACTCCACGACGGCAACCTCCTGAGGGAAGATCGACGAGTCGGTCACGTACGATCCCAGCACCTGCGGGTCGCGGCCGCGCAGGCCTGTCTCCTCCCGCAGCTCTCTGAGGGCGGTCTCGACCGCCGTCTCACCGGCTTCGCCCGCCCCGCGAGGGAGCTCCCAGAGCTCGGCCCCCGCGGCTTCCCGGGCGCTCAGCACGAGCAGCAGCCGATCCGCGTCGCGGGCCACGATCACCGCTCCTGCTCGCCCGTCGGAGACGACGAGGCGGTGGTGCGTGTAGGCGGACCCGTCGGCGGCGCGCCGCGCGGCGGCCTCGAGCCGCACCGGGAGCCCGTCGGAGCTCGCGTACACCGGGGTGAATCCATCGGTCATGAGCGCGCTCCCCTGTGCAGGACGAACCGTGCCTGCGGATCGCGGACGAGAAGCTCCCGGAGGGCACCGAGCGAGTCGAAGGGCACGGTCGTGGCGATGGCGCCGACGAAGGCCACCCAGGTCCAGACGTTGTCCACGGAGCCGAGCCCGAGGCCGGGCACGGCGAGGGCGACCACGCAGAGCGCGATGACGAGCTTCGCGATCGACGTCAGCAGCACGAAGCCCCGCGACGACACGGCCGTCACCTGGGTGGCCGCAAAAGCGAGCCCGCGCATGCGCGACCACGTCGGCCGCTCGCGCAGGCGGTGCCGCTGACGATGAGAGGCGTCCCAGGCGACCGCGATCGTGGCGGGGGTGGACTCCCGCGCCCACGCGACCAGCGTCGTCGACAGCGGCAGCTCCACGTCGTGCGCGGCGCGAGCGAGGTGCCCGTCGGCCTCGGCGCCGAACGTCACCCAGTCCGCTCCCGCGTTCTCCGCGATCATGCGCAGGTACGCGTCGCCCCACCAGCGACGCACCGCCTCCCGATCGGCCTCCGCGAGCGGGAGCGCCTCGATGCGCTGCCACGCCACGCTGCGGAACCGTACCTCGTCGAGTCGCGCGTCGGCGATCACGCGCAGCGCCTCCGGCGACGAGGCCGGCGGGGTGCCCGTGCGCAAGGGTGCGTCGCCACCCGTCTGCTGCTCGTACCGGATGATCCCCGTCTCGACGAACCGCAGCCATTCGTCCCACCCGCGGCGGACCTCCGCCGGAATCCCGACCGCACCGCGCAGAGCGGGAAGCGACCAGTGAAACGCGTCGTTCGCGAGCCGAGCATCCAGACCTTCGCGCAGCGTCGGGTGCACGCCCGTGATCGTGAGGGGATACCGTCCCGGCGTCGCGCCGAGCTCCCGCATGACACCGTCCGGACCCAGCGTCAGGAAGTACGCCCCGTCGAGCAGCATGGCGTCGGTCACCAGGATCTCGCTCGAGACGAGCATGCCGATCCGGAGCATCCCCGTCAGCTCGGTGATCGCCTCCCGCGCATCGGCAGACCCGTCGAAGAGCGCCGCCTGGGCGGGCGCGTCGAGCTCAGCGATAAGCACGCGTGCAGCCGCAGACATCACAGCTCCTTCAGCACAGGGCGCTCGAGGCTCCGGAACGTCCACACGCCGAGCGCCAGGATGACCACGCACATCACGACGCTCACGATCACCGGCATCGGGTCCCACAGATCGGGGAAGAAGCCCACGCGGTAGAGCGTGAAGATCCCGGCGAGCGGGTTAAACGCCCCGATCACGTCGAAGGGCGCCGGGAGGTCTTCGAAGCTGTAGATGACGGGCGAGGCGTAGAACAGCGCGCGGAGGATCAGCGCCGTCGTCCGCTCCAGATCCGTGTACAGCACGCACAGCGGCGCGACCAGCAGACCGAGCCCGACCAGCAGCATGATCTGCAGGAGGAGCGCGACCGGGAACCACAGCAGCATCACGTTCACCGTGGCTCCGCTGAACACCGCGAACAACACCAGCACGGGGATCGAGAACAGGAACTCGATGCCCTTGCTCAGCACGATGCGGTTGACCCAGATCGACCGCGGGATCGCCGTCGAGCGCACGAGACGCGAATCCTTCTTGAACGCCCTCGTGAAATCCGACACCGAGGTGTTGAACCACACCCACGGCAGCAGCGCCACGATGAGGAACACGATGTACGGGTCCTCGCCCACGCTCCGATGGAACACCTGCGTGAACACGAACCAGTAGATGGCGCTCATCACCAGCGGATCGAGCACCGACCACAGGTAGCCGAGGGCGCTCGTCGCGTACCGCACCTTCAGGTCGCGGGCGGACAGCAGCCACAGCGAATGCAGATAGCGCCGGGGCGTCCCGGGCGCCCCGACAGCAGCGTGACTCACGGTTCCGAGTCTAGGAGAGAGTGTTGTTCCAGAGCGACAGCGCCGACCCGATGGCCATGTGCATGTCGAGGTACTGGTACGTGCCCAGACGCCCGCCGAAGTGCACGTCCTTCTCGCCCTTCGCCAGCTCGCGGTAGGCCAGCAGCCCCTCGCGGTCGGTCGGCGTGTTCACCGGGTAGTAGGGCTCGTCCTCGCGCTCGGCGAAGCGGGAGAACTCGCGCATGATGACGGTCTTGTCGGAGTCGTAGACGTCTTTGCGCTCCGGGTGGAAGTGCTTGAACTCGTGGATGCGCGTGTAGGGCACGTCCATGTCGGGGTAGTTCATGACGCTGGTGCCCTGGAAGTCGCGGACGTTCAGCACCTCCTGCTCGAAGTCGAGCGTGCGCCAGCTCAGGGCGCCCTCCGCGTAGTCGAAGTAGCGGTCGACCGGCCCCGTGTAGACCACGGGCACCTGGCCGACGGTCGCCCTCTTGTTCAGCGGCTGCGCCTCGTCGAAGTAGTCCACGCCGAGCTTCACCTCGATGCGGGGGTGGTCCGCCATGCGCTCGAGCCACGCGGTGTACCCGTCGGTCGGCAGGCCCTCCCACGTGTCGTTGAAGTAGCGGTTGTCGTACGTGTAGCGCACGGGCAGGCGGCTGATGATGTCGCCGGACAGCTTCTGCGGGTCGGTCTGCCACTGCTTGGCGGTGTAGTCGCGGAAGAACGCCTCGAACAGCGGACGGCCGACGAGCGCGATGCCCTTCTCCTCGAAGTTCGCGGCGGACTTCACGTCGAACTCCCCCGCCTGCTCCTTCACCAGAGCCCGCGCCTGGTCCGGCGTGTAGGCCGCCTGGAAGAACTGGTTGATCGTGCCCAGGTTCACCGGCATCGGGAACACCGTTCCCTTGTGGGTCGTGTAGACCCGGTGCACGTAGTTCGTGAAGGTGGTGAAGCGGTTGACGTACTCCCACACGGTCGCGTTCGACGTGTGGAACAGGTGCGCCCCGTAGCGGTGCACCTCGATCCCCGTCTCGGGTTCCGCCTCACTGTAGGCGTTGCCGCCGATGTGGGGGCGGCGGTCGATGACGGTCACCTTGCGGCCGGCTTCCGCGGCACGCTCAGCGATGGTGAGGCCGAAGAAACCCGACCCGACGACGAGAAGATCCATGCCTCAATCGTATCGGCGCGCGGCTGGGAGCTTCAGCCGCGGCGCCCGGTCGCGGGTCGTCAGACCGTGGCGGAGGCGCGGCCGGCGCCGACGACCATGCGCGGCGTGCCGGCCCAGGGCTCCGCGTCGGTCACGGCGCGGCCGTCGACCAGGAGCCGCACGCCGGGCAGCTGGACGGGACGGAGCGTGCGGTACTCGGCGTGATCGGTCTGCACGATCGCGAGGTCGACGCCCTCCCCGAGCGCGTAGGGCTCGAGTCCCAGGGCGCGCAGCTCGTCGTCCGTGTACAGGGGGTCGTGCACGCGCACCTCGGCGCCGCGGCGTCGCAGTGCCTCGACGGTGGGGAAGACACCGGAGAACGCGGTCTCCTTCACCCCGCCGCGGTACGCCGCGCCCAGCACGACCGCCCGGAGTCCGGACAGGTCGCCGAGCATGCCCTCGGCCTGAGCCACCAGGCGCTCTGGCATCGACTCGTTGAACTCGCGCGCCGTGCGCACGATGTCGGCGTCGGGGTCGGTCGACAGGTACAGCTTGGGGTAGACCGGGATGCAGTGGCCGCCCACCGCGATGCCGGGGCGGTGGATGTGACTGAAGACCTGCGAGTTGCACGCCTCGATGACCTGGTACACGTCGATGCCGTTGGCACCCGCGAAGAGGGCGAACTGGTTCGCCAGGCCGATGTTCACGTCGCGGTAGGTGGTCTCGGCGAGCTTGGCCATCTCGGCCGCCTCGGCGCTCTGCAGGTCCCACACCCCGTTCGTGCGCGGCAGGTCGGGACGCTCGTCGAAGTCGAGCACCGACTCGTAGAACGCGACAGCGCGGCGGGCCCCCTCGTCGGAGAGCGCGCCGATCAGCTTGGGGTACTTGCGCAGGTCGGCGAAGATCCGGCCCGAGAACACACGCTCCGGGGAGAACACCACGTGGAAGTCCTCCCCCTCGCGCAGCCCGGAGACCTCCTCGAGCAGGGGCTTCCAGCGGCCGCGCGTCACCCCGACCGGCAGCGTGGTCTCGTACGACACCAGCGTGCCGGGGGTCAGGTGCTCGGCGAGCGAGCGGGTGGCCGCGTCCATCCACCCGAACTCGGGCTCCGCGGTCTCCTCGTTCACGAACAGCGGCACGACCACGACCACGGCATCAGCCCCGGGTATCGCCTCCGCGTAGTCGGTCGTCGCCCGCAGCCGTCCGGCCTCGAGCGCCGCCGTCAGCTTCTCCTGCAGCTGCGCCTCGCCGGGGAACGGCTCGACGCCCCGGTTGACGCTGTCGACGAGGGCCGCATTGACGTCGACCCCGACCACGTCGTGTCCCTTGCTGGCGAACTGGACGGCGAGGGGCAGGCCGATCTTTCCGAGGGCCACGACGGCGATACGCATGGGTTCGAGTATATTCCGGCGCGGGTACCCGGCTCCTCGCGGGCGAGCCTCAGCGACGCTCGGACAGCACCGCGATCACGCGCTCGGCGGCGTGCCCGTCGCCGTACGGTGCCGCGTCCGTGACCGCCGGTCGAGGACGCGTCACGGCCGCCGCGATCTCCTCGCGCGTGTTCGCGAGCACGTTCCAGCCCAGCTCCACCGTCTCGACCCACTCCGTCTCGGTGCGCACGGTCGTGCACGGCACGCGCAGCAGGAACGCCTCCTTCTGCAGGCCGCCCGAGTCGGTCACCACACCGGCACTCGCCGCCGCGGCCGCGATCAGGTCGGGGTAGGCGAGCGGCGGGCGGGAGGTGAGCGAGCCGCGGTCGAGGTCGATGCCGTGCGCGGCCGCCTTGGCCACCACGCGCGGGTGGGCCAGCAGCACGACGGGACGGTCGAGCCCCGCCAGGGCCTCGACCACCTGCCGCAGCCGCGCCGGGTCGTCGGTGTTCTCGGCGCGGTGGATCGTCGCCAGGTAGTACTCCCCCTCGGCGGCGTCCAGGCGCTCCCCCTCGTCGGCGGCACGCCGGGCGACACGGTCGCGCACGTCGAACAGCACATCGGTCATCACATCGCCCACCAGCACGGTGCGCTCGGCCAGCCCTTCGCGCGTGAGGTGGTCGACGGCGACCTGCGTCGGTGCGAGAAGCAGGTCGGCGGCGTGGTCGGTCAGCACGCGGTTGTGCTCCTCCGGCATGCGACGGTTGAAGCTGCGCAGCCCCGCCTCCAGGTGCGCCACCGGGATGTGCAGTTTGACCGCGCTCAGCGCCGCCGCCACCGTCGAGTTCGTGTCGCCGTACACCAGCACCCAGTCGGGGCGGTGCTCGTCGAACACCGCGTCGAGGGCGCCCAGCATCGCACCGGTCTGCACGCCGTGCGAGCCGCTGCCCACGCCGAGGTGCACGTCGGGGGCGCCGATCCCCAGATCCTCGAAGAACACGTCAGACAACAGCGGGTCGTAGTGCTGTCCGGTGTGCACGATCACGTGCTCCACCCCGGCCGCGCGGGCGGCATGGTGGATCGGGGCGAGCTTGACGAACTGGGGGCGCGCGCCGACGACGCTGACGATCTTCACGAGCATCTACTCTACGGAGCCCGGCGGCTCACGCGTCGAGGAACGGCCGCAGCGCCTCCGCCGACATCGTCCCGTCGTGCACCGCGCGCACGAACGCCGGCCCCTCGGCGGCTCGCGTCGCAGAGCGCGCGCGATTCGCGGCGACCTCGCGCAGCACGCCCTCCAGTTCCGGTGCCCTGGCCTGCACCACGGGCAGCTCGTGTCCGCTGGCCGCGCGCACCGCCTCACGGGTGTCGTCCGACACATGGCTGACCACCAGGCGACCGGCCGCCAGCGCCTCGCAGACCGCGACGCCGTAGGCCCCGGCGAGGAACTGGTCGAGGACGACGTCGGCGCCGCCGTACAGCTCCGGCATCCGCTCGGCGGGGACGCCCCTGACCTCGGTGTACTCGATGAGCCCCTCGGCCTCGAGCCGCTGCACGGCTGCGGCGATGCGGTCGCTGCCCTTCAGGCCGGCGCTCGACGGGGCGTGCACGACGCGCAGTGGCCCGTCGCCCGAGAGCGCAGGGCGGTCCCCCGCCGCGGCCCAGGATCGCGGATCCACCACGACCGGGAGCCAGGTGGCACCCGGTGCGAACGGCAGCAGATCCGGAGTCGAGACGAACACGGGCACCCCGGCGGCCTCTGCGAAGCGCGCGTGCCGCTCGGCGATCTCCTCCAGCACGGCTGTCCCGGCATAGCGATCACCGTGGAAGGGCGAGTCCGGCTCGCGCGCGGCGTGCGCACTCGGGAGACGGATGTCGCTCCCGTGCCACACGAGCGCCACGCGGACCCCCGCCGCCTGCAGCTCTCGCACCAGCTCCAGCGGGTCGCCGTCGAGCTCGGAGAGGTGCCGCCCGGATTCGATCAGCACGTGCGTGAAGCCGTGAAGGATCGCGTGGTGCTGCGCCCGGCGCCAGCGAGCGTTGCCGACCAGTGCCGTCGCGGGGATGAGGTGATCGGCGTGGAACCCGAACACGTCGTCACCCCCGCGGAACATGGCGCTGGCGGCGGCGACGCCGGGCAGCGTCTCGGCGGCGCGCGCCCACGCGTACCCCTGCCCCGCCGAGTTCACCGGCGCGATGAGCAGTCGCCGCGGGGCGTCGCGGGCCACGGTGACACCGGTCTCGCGGAACTGGCGCACGTGCCCGGGGAGCACATACCCCGCGACCGACGAGGGCACCAGCTTCTGCGCGAGGCGATACGCCCGCGCCCCGAGGTCAGGCACGGCCCGCCGAGCCGGCGACGATCTCCTCCACGGCCCGCGCCCACACCTCGACCTGCCGCTCCGCGGAGAGCGCATCGGCCGCCCGCATCGCGGCCTGCTTGAACCCGTCGACGCGCTCGGGGGTGAGCGCATCGATGGTCGCGGCGATCGATGCCTCGTCGAAGCCGTCCGTGACGACGCCGAGGCCATGGTCGCGCACGATGCGCGCCATCTCGACCGACGGGCCGACCACGATGCCGAGGCGCGCCTGGACGTAGTCGAAGAACTTGTTCGGCAGTGCCATCACGTTGTTGGTGCTCACCGGCTGCAGGATGTGGATGCCGAGGTCGTACTCGTTGAGCGTCTCGATGAGCACGGACTGCGGCACGGGGTCGTGCACCGTGATCCGCGGCCCCAGCTCCTCGGCGAGCGCCACGAACTCGGAGCGCGTCTTCTCGGGCTGCCACGTGAGGTAGAGGTCGAAGGTGACCTCGACCGGGGACGCCGCCACCGCACGCATGATCTCGCCGAGGCTGCGCTCGTGGAACGGGTTGCCGCTGTGCACGAGCCGAATCGCGGAACCGACGGGACGGTACGGGAGGTCGCGCAGGTGCGTCGAGTTCGTCACCACCCCGGGCTGGAGGCCGTACTCGTGGTACCGCTTGGCGATCTCGCCGCCGACCGTCGTGGACGAGTGCGCCTGCGACACCAGGTGCTTCGTCATCCACGACCAGTAGCGCTGGTGCCGACGGCCGAGCGGCGTGTCCTCGAAGCCCATGTCCGGGAAGAACTCGTGCAGGTCGGCGTGCACGCGCTCGGCGCCGAAGAGCCGGCACGCGACGCCCACGGTCTCGGCGTCGTTGGCGATCACCGCGTCGAAACGCCGCCCGCGCAGCAGGTGGATGGTCTCGAGCACACCGGGCGACTGGAAGTACATCCGGCGGAACCCCTCGGTCCGCCGCGCGAACTCGTCGCGCACCCTGGTCACGATGTCCTGCTTGGGCGGGAGGTCGCCACGGATCTCGACGTGCGTGACGCCGGGGTGCGGCGACGGTCCGGGCGAGCACGTCGTCACGTCGTACTCGTCGACGAAGCGGCGCACCTGCTTGATGACGCGCGGGTCGCCGTCGATCGGCACGAAGGACAGGATGAGGAGCGTCGGGCGCGGGGCGGAGGCGCTCACCACGTCGCGACCAGCCCACCCCAGGAGAGACCGACACCGAAGCCGAGGAGCATCACGCGCATGCCGGGCACCAGGGCGCCCTGGCGTTCGGCGTCGGCGAGCGCGATCGGGATGGTGGACGACACCGTGTTGCCGGACTCGGCGAGCGACACGAAGAACTTCTCGGCGGGCACCTTGAGCTTCTTGCGCAGGTGCTCGAGCATGAAGGCGTTCGCCTGGTGGAACACGAACAGGTCGATGTCGTCCTGCTCCAGCTGCGCCTTGGCGAGGATCTCCTCGACCGTCTCCGGCACCACGCGGAGGGTGAAGTTGAAGATGTCGGGGCCGTCCATGTACAGGTCGTAGCCCGAGGCGACGAGCTCCCGCACGGCCGTGTCGGCCTTCGGCTGGAGTGCGGCGCCCGCGCGCAGCCCGCCGTTCGGGACGATGAGGCTCTTGCCGCCCGAGCCGTCCGTGCCGTAGGTCATGGCAGTGAGCGAGGTGTCGGAGCCGTCCGCGGTCACGAGGGTCGCTGCCGCGCCGTCGCCGAAGATCGTGCGCACGGACTTGTCGGCCGGGTTGATGAACTTCGTGTACGTGTCGGCCGTGACGACCAGGACGTTCGCCGCCTGGCCCGACTCGATCAGGCCCTTGGCGAGGCCCAGGGCGTAGATGTAGCCGGAGCAGCCGAGCGTGATGTCGGTCGCGCCCGCCGAGGTCGGGATGCCCAGGGCGTCCTGCACGATGCAGGCGGTCGAGGGGAGGTAGTAGTCGGGGCTCTGCGTGCAGAGGATCACGTAGTCGATCGACTGGGGGTCGATGCCGTCGCGCTCGAACAGACGTCGTGCTGCCGCGATGGCCAGGTCGGACGAGAACTCGTCGGGACCGGAGATGTGGCGGCGGTCGATCCCGGTCTTGCCGGAGATCTTCTCGACGCTCCACTCCGGGAACTCTCGGGAGAGATCCTCATTGCTGAGGACGGCCTCGGGCAGGTAGTAGTCGACGGCAGCGATGCGGGCACCCATGCCCCCAGTCTACGGGCCGGGAGCGGTCACCTCGCGGTGTACCCGCCGTCCACCACCATCACCGAACCGGTGACCCAGCGCGAGACCGGGGAGAGCAGATACAGCGCCGCCCCCGCCACGTCTTCCACGGTGCCGAGGCCGAGCGGGTGCGCCGCCTCGATCTCGTCCCAGGCCGCGGCACCCACCGAGGCGCGCAGCCGTTCGGTCAGCGCGGTCTCGACGATCCCGGCGGCGATGCTGTTGACGCGCACACCCTCCCGCGCCAGCTCGAGCGCGAGCGATTTGCCGAGGGACGCCACGGCGGCCTTGCTCGCGGCGTACGCGCTCACTCCTGCTTCCCCGACCAGGCCGACCGCCGACGACAGCAGGACGATGCTCGACGACTCGGCGCGCACCTTGGGGTGACGGAACGCCTTCGCGAGCATCAGCGCGCTCGTGACGTTGATGTCGAACACGGCCGAGGTCTGATCGGCCGTCGCGATCCGCAGCGGAGCGGTCACGTGGACGCCCGCCGCGTGCACCAGGCCGTCGAGCGGTCCGAGCTCCGCGGCGATCCCGCGCAGCAGCGCCGCGACGCCCGCGTGGTCGGTCAGGTCGAACGGCGCCAGCAGGTGCCCCTCGCCCGCGAGCAGGTCGCGGCTCTCCTCCAGCTCGGCCTCGCGGCGTCCGATCAGCGCGACCCGGGCGCCGTGACGCGAGAGGTCGATCGCGGTCTGCCGACCGATGCCCGAGGTTGCGCCCGTGACGACGACCGCGCGGCCGTCGAGGTGCAGGTAGTCGGAGGTCTCAGGCACCGGCACGGGTGAGTGCGTGCAGGTCGGAGACGGTCTTCGCGTTCGCGAGCTCGTCCGCATCGATCGTCACGCCGATCGCCTCGTCGACCTCCGCGATGAAGCTGATGTTCGCGAGCGAGTCCCAGCCCACCGCGTCCAGCTCATCGGTCAGTGCGACCTCGTCCACCTCGACCTCGAGGATCTCCGCCACCAGCTCCAGAAGCGCCTTCTCATCCATGCGTCGATCATATCCGCCGCCCCTCGCACCGCCGGGGCGCCCCGCCGTTCGCAGTAGGGTCGGAGCATGAACGCGCCCCACGTCACCGCCTCCGCCCTCGCCCAGCAGCTGTCGGGCGAACTCGTCGGCACGGATCGCTCCGTCACGGGTCTCGCCCCGCTCGGCGAGGCCGGCGAGGGAGACCTGACGTTCGTGGTCGATCCGGTCGCGGCGGCGGCCGCTGCCGCGAAGGCGCTGGAGGCCGGAGCCGTGCTCCTCGCCCCCGCCACCCTCCCCGACGACGCCCGCTCGGGGACGGCGGTGCTGGTGGAGAACCCGCGCGCCGCCTTCGCCCTGGCCGTCGCCGAGCACTTCGCCCGCAAGCCCGTTCCCGGGATCGCACCGACCGCTCGCATCGACTCGACCGCCGAGGTGCACCCCGGCGCCCACATCGGGGAGTACACCGTCGTCCGCGCCGGCGCCGTGATCGCCGACGGCGCCGAGATCCGCGATCACGTGGTGATCGGACACGACGTCCGCATCGGGGCGCACGCTCTCATCAAGAGCCACGCCGTGATTGGCGAGGAGGGCTTCGGCATGGAGCGCGACGCCGACGGCGACAACATCCGCATCCCGCACCTCGGCTCGGTCGTCATCGAGGACCACGTCGAGGTCGGCAACTTCACCACGGTCTGCTCCGGCACCATCGCCCCGACCCGCGTCGGCGATCACACCAAGATCGACGACCACGTGCACGTGGCCCACAACTGCCGCATCGGCCGCAACGTGATCATCACGGCCTGCGCGGAGATCTCCGGCAGCGTCGTGATCGAGGACGACGCCTGGATCGGCCCCAACGCCTCCGTCATCCAGGGCGTCACGCTCGGCCGCAACTCCCTGCTCGGCATCGGTGCGGTCGCGGTGAAGTCGGTGCCCGACGACGAGATCCGCATCGGCAACCCCGCCCGTCGGCTCGGCGACAACAAGCGCTGAGCCGGGGCGGCCGGCTGCGGACTCCGTCGTTCCGGCCGGATCAGTAGTTCTCGGCCGGAACCTTCTCGAACCACCAGAACGGGTGGGTGAGCACCTGCACCACGGGCACCTTGCCGACCCACTCGGCGAAGTGACCCTCACGCCAGTTGCCGCTGCTGTCGCTCAGGTACTTCATGTTCGGCATCATGAACCGCGGCTCGTAGGCGTGGTAGCGCACCGTGTCGGACCAGCGGTCGAGGAGCTCCGCCGCGAACTCGAATCCGCCCAGTCGCGCCGGCTCGTGCAGGCTGAACCCGCCGACCGGTCGGCCGACCGCCGTCTCGAAGACCGTGCGCTGACGCTCGGCCCACTCGAAGTTGTCACCGCCGAGCACCTCGCCGATGCCGCCCTCGAGGTGCAGCTGGACCTCGTGCCCGAGCTCCTCCATCTCGCGGATCATCATGAGCGACGGCAGACTCATCAGGCTGTAGCCGCGGGCGTGCACGCGCAGGAAGATGCTCGACGAGCACCCGGCCTCCGCGTCGACCCGCGCGACGCGCATGGCCTGCTCGATGCTGTTGTCGATGTCGTGCCGGAGGATGAGGTGCTTCTCCTGCGGGGCATCGAGGTACTTGTCGAAGCTCGTGACGGCGTATCCGTCGTCGAGATAGGCGTGAAGCGTCTCCGCGTAGTCCTTGAGCGAGAAGCCCTTCTTGCCCGGCTCTGACGAGGCCATCGATCCCACCGTTCCATTCGGTCCCGGTCCACCGGAACGGGACCGCGGCAACCCCGCCCATGATAGTCGCCCGCCGTCGGACCGCCGTTGCGCCCCCTCGGTATACTGACGGGATGAGTTCCTGTCCCCCGGAGAATGCACGCACGACGTGAACCGGAACAGACTCCCCCGGTGGGTCAACGCCACGATCGACCGCATCGCCGACTCCCCCACCAGCCCCCTCGGGCGGATCGCCGCCCGCCGCTACGGAAAGCCCGTCCCCGGAGCCGTCGGCACGACCGCGTTCGACGACCGACCCGTCCGCGTCCTCATCGCGCCGGTCAACTACTCCGGCCAGGCGTTCGCGTGGAGCAGGGCCCTGGAGCGCCTCTCGCCGCGCATCTCGGCGCGCACCATGGCCATCGAGGTTCCCGGCGGCTTCGACTACCCCTCCGACCTGGTCGTGCCGATCCCGACCTACCACAACGACGCCGCGTGGCAGCGTGACCAGTTCGCCGCGGCGACCGCGGCCACGCACGTGCTGATCGAGGCGGAGGAGCCACCCTTCGGTCGCCTCCTCGGTCGCTCGGTGGCCGCGCAGGCGGCAGCGCTCGTCACGCGGGGCGTGGACGTGGCCTACCTCGCCCACGGCACCGACGTGCGGCTGCCGTCGCGGCACATGCGCGACCACCCGTGGTCGCACTACGCCGACCCCGAGATCTACGCCGCGCGAGACGAGGTGGTCGCTGCGCGCAACATCGCATTCCTGGAGAGCAGCGGGCGCCCCGTGTTCGTCTCCACCCCCGACCTGCGCGAAGACCTCCCCACCGCACGGTGGCTCCCGGTGGCCGTCGACGTCGCACGCTGGGAGCGACCGCGGACGGCGCGCGCGCCCGGCGCGCGTCTCCGGGTCGCCCACGCCCCCTCGGTGTCGGTGATCAAGGGCACGCACCTCATCCGCGACACGCTCGAGCGGCTGCAGGCGGAGGGGGTCATCGAGCTCGACCTGATCCAGGGCGTGCCGACCGCGCAGATGCCCGACCGCTTCGCCGCGGCCGACGTGGTGATCGATCAGCTGCGCATCGGCTCCTACGGCGTGGCGGCGTGCGAGGCCCTCGCGTCCGGCTGCATCGTCGTCGGGCACCTGAGCGAGCGGGTGCGCGCGACCGTCCGTGAGGAGACCGGGCTGGAGCCGCCCATCGTCGAGGCCACGCCCGACACGATCGAGGGCGTCCTGCGCGAGCTCGCCGCACACGAAGGCCTCGACGCCCTCCGCGCCACCGGCGACACGTTCGTCCGCGCCGTCCACGACGGCCGTCGCTCCGCCGCCGTGCTCGACGAAGCCTGGCTGCATGCCACCGCCCCTGATCCGCACGAGGAGGACACCGATGCATCCCCGCGTTGAAGCCGCCTGGAAGCTCGTCCCGAAGCCGGTGCAGGACGCGATCGCGTCGACCGTCGACCGGGCGAAGGGCGTGACCCCGCCCCCGCCGCCGCTGCCCGACCTCTCCCGTCCGATCCGGATGCTGGTGGGACCGGTGAACTACGCCGGCCAGGGGTACCGGTGGTCGCGCGCGGTCGAGTCGACGGGTGAGGTGTCCGCGGTCAACTACGTGCACGCGGGCAACAACCTCCTGCAGTACCCCGCCGACTACACCGTGACCTGGCGCACCGCGGAGCACTCCCGCGCATGGCAGCGCTCGATGCTCGATGCGATCGCGACGAACTACACGCACGTGCTCATCGAGGCGTGCTTCCCCATCCTCGGCGGGATGTTCTCCGGCGACCTGCGCCGTCAGACCGCACTGCTGCAGGAGCGCGGTGTGCGCGTGGGCATCGTCGGACACGGCACCGACGTGCGACTGCCGTCGACCCACCTGGAGTCGACGCCGTGGTCGCTATTCGTCGACAGCGAGGACTGGGTGCCCTTCGACCTCGCGGAGAAGGCCGTGGCCGACAACCTCGCGGCGATCGCCGACCTCGACGTGCCCACGTTCGTCTCGACCGCCGGCCTGCTCGTCGACCTTCCCCGCGCGCACTTCCTCGGCGTGGTGATCGACCAGGAGCAGTGGATCAACGACGAGCCGCTCCTGGAGCGCGAGCGCATCCGCGTCATCCACGCGCCCACCAACGCGCACGTCAAGGGCACGCCGCTCATCGTCCCCGTAGCGCAGAAGCTGCACGACGAGGGGCTCATCGAGTTCATCCAGCTGGACCGCGTCCCCAACCACGAGATGCCGGCCGTGGTCGCGTCCGCCGACGTCGTGCTCGACCAGTTCCGGGTCGGCGACTACGGTGTCGCGGCGTGCGAGAGCATGACCGCCGGGCGGGTGGTGCTGGCCCACGTCACGGAGCAGGCCCGGCGCGAGGTGGAGGGGCACGCGGGCATGACCCTGCCGATCCCGGAGACCACCCCGGACACGCTCGAACACATGCTGCGCGACATCGCCGTGCGACGGGACCACTACCGCGCGATCGCCGCGACCGGGAGGGAGTTCGTCCGACGCGTGCACAACGGCGACTTCTCCCGCGCGCAGCTGATGACGCACTTCCTCTCCGCATGAGCATGAGCATGCGCCTCGCGATCGTCTCGCGCATCTACCGCCCCGAGCCCTCGGCCGCGTCGTCGTTCCTCGGCGCCGTCGCCGACGAGGCGGTCGCCCGCGGGCACCGCGTCACCGTGCTCACCGTGCGTCCGCCGCACGGCCTCGACGAGGGGACACCCGTCGAAGACGTGCGCATGGCCCCGGTGCTGCGCGACCGCAGCGGCTACGTGCGCGGCTACCTCCCGTACGCCAGCTTCGACGTGCCGCTGTTCTTCCGACTCCTGTTCCTGCGGCGCCCCGACGTGGTGTTCATGGAGCCGCCGCCCACCACGGGGTTCGTGGTGCGGCTCGTGTGCGCGCTGCGGCGCATCCCCTACGTGTACGACGCCGCCGACGTCTGGTCCGATGCCGCGGAGCAGGTGACCTCGTCGCGCCTGGTGATCCGCGTGCTGCGCGCGACCGAGCGTTTCGCGATGCGGGGAGCGCGGCGCATCGTCACGATCTCCCAGGGCGTGCTCGACCGGATCGCCGCGCTCGGCGTGGACCGACCGGCCGTCGTGACCGGGTTCGGGGCGGACACCGGTGCCTTCCTCCCCCCGGCCGACGCCGAGGCGGAGGCGCCGACCGAACCCGTGTTCCTGTACGCCGGCACCTACTCGCACTGGCACGGCGCCGACATCGCCGTCGACGGGTTCGCCGCGTTCAGCCGCAGCACCCCCGGGTACACCCTGCGCTTCATCGGCAACGGCAGCGAGCGCGCCTTCCTGGAGCAGCGGGCCCGCGAGCTCGGGGTCGCCGACTCCGTGGAGTTCGTCGAGACCATGCCCAGCAGCGAGCTGGTCCCGCATCTGCACCGCGCCGTCGCGACCATCGCCACCCAGCGCCCCGGCACCGGCTACGAGTACGCGTTCGCCACGAAGGCGTACTCGTCGATGGCCGCCGGATGCCCCGTCATCTTCGCCGGTCCGCCGAACGGACCCACCGGCGCCTACCTCGACCAGGCGAACCTGGAGGTGCGCGGCGGCATCGTCAGCGGCTACGCCGCCGAGTCGGTCGCGGTGGCCATGGCCGCCCTCGCGGCCCGCCCGCTGAGCGCGGCGGAGCGGCGGAGCGTCGCCGACTGGACGGCGGAACGGCACTCGATGGCCGCGGTCGCCGGCCGCGTCGTCGACGTGATCGAGTCGGTCGGCCAGACGAGGGACGGACGCTGAAATGCGCGCGCGGCTGAACGCGATCGCCGGCTGGATCATCCGGCACCGCTCCCGACTGCCCCGCTGGGTCAACCGCGCCCTCGACTCGGCGGCGCGCGACCCGGACGGCCTGATCGGTCGGCTGGCGCATCGCGCGCTCGGCGGCGGCGACGCCCCGGTGGCCGACGTGCCGGATGCCGGGGTGCGGGTCTTCATCGGCCCGACGAACTACTCGGGCCAGGGGTATCGCTGGGCGCGCGCCCTGGAGCAGGCGGACCCGGAGATCGCCGCCCGCAACATGGAGGAGGTCTTGCCCGGCGGGCTCTCCTTCCCCGCGGACGTCCCGGTCCCGATCTCCTCCACCTCGTCCACCGAGTGGCAGCAGTCGGAGTGGGAGGCCGTCAGCCGGTTCTCGCACGTGCTGATCGAGGCGGAGCGCCCGCTGTTCGGCCGCCTGTTCGACCGCCAGGTCCGCGCGGAGGTCGCGGCGCTGGAGGAGGCGGGGGCGTCCGTCGCGTACCTGTGCCACGGCACCGACATCCGCAGCCCCCGCGACCATGCGCTGCGCACCCCGTGGTCGCCGTACCCCGACGATCCGCGCACCGCCGTGCTGCAGGCCGATGCGGACGCCAACCTCGCACTGCTGACGGAGCTGCGTCGCCCGACGTTCGTGTCCACACCCGACCTGCTGCACGATGTTCCGTGGGCGACGTGGTGTCCCGTGGTCGTCGACACCGCGCGGTTCCGGGCGCGGCGCCCCGCCATGGACCGCGACCGGGTGCGGGTGATCCACTCCTCCACCTCCGTCGTGCAGAAGGGCAGTCACCTGATCGAGCCCGCCCTCGCCTCCCTCATCGCGAGCGGTGACATCGAGTACGAGCTCGTGACCGGCGTCGCCGCCGACCGGATGCCCGAGGTGCTGAGCGACGCCGACATCGTGCTCGACCAGTTCCGCGCCGGCTCCTACGGAGTCGCGGCCTGCGAGGCCATGGCGACGGGTCGCGTGGTGGTCGGACACGTGCTGCCCGACGTACGCCGCGCCATCGAGGCGGAGGTGGGACTGCCGCTGCCGATCGTCGAGGCCACGCCGGACACCCTCGGCGAGGTGGTCGCCGGACTGATCTCCGACCGTGAGGCAGCGGCCGCCGCGGCCGCGGCGGGGCCGGTGTTCGTCGAGGCCGTGCACTCCGGGCGCCGGAGCGCCGCGGTCCTGCTCGACGGCTGGATCCGCGCCTCAGGCTGACGCGACCGCCTCTCGCGTGCGGCGGCGCGCGTCCCGGTCGTCCTTCCAGCGGCGCATGCGCTTCTCCAGCGTGCGCTCGACGAACGTGTGGAGGGCCCATGCGGCCACCAGGTCGACCACGAACAGGGCGGCGAACCAGAGCAGGTTGCTCCACGACGCGGGCTGGTAGCCGAAGACGCGCAGCGCCACGTAGATGAACGTCGCGTGCACGAGGTAGAAGGCGAAGGACCACTCACCCAGCCGCACCTGCCACTTCGACGCGAACCACAGCCGTCCGCCGCGCAGTGCATGCACGGCGAGCGAGACGATCGCGATGCCGCACGCGACCGTGAACAGCTCGTTGAGCATGCCACTGATCGCCGGGGTCACGCTCCAGGTCGGGATGAACCGCCCGGAGGCGTAGTGCGCCAGAATCACCGCCACGGGAGCGGCGACGCCGATGAGCGGGTGGATGCGCGGTCGCCAGCCGGAGCGGATCGCCCACGCGAGCGCCATGCCCAGCACGAACTCCGGAAGCCGCTGCACGGGCACCGGGAGCGCGGCGAGTCCGAGGTCCGGGGCGAACAGGACCACCGCGCGGTACACGAACGCGTAGGCGACGACACCGACCGCCAGCAGCAGCGCCCCGCGCTTGGCCATCGGCACCAGGACCCGGGAGATCCACGGGTGCAGCGCATAGAAGAAGGCCTCGCAGGTGAGCGTCCACGCGGCCGGGTTGCCGGAGAAGAGGATGGCGGGGTTAGACCACCAGGCCTGGATCACGACGACCGACAGCAGGAGGATGCCGAGGTCGAACGGCTTCAGAAAGCTCCCCTCCGGAACCGGCGCCAACGTGTAGAACACGGGGATCGCGATCAGGAGCGCCACCATGTGCGATGGCCAGATGCGTGCGAAGCGACGCCAGTAGAACGTCGAGGTGGGCACGTTCGGCCGCGCCGACCACGTGAGCACGAAACCGGAGAGCACGAAGAAGAACGTCACGCCGAGATAGCCGTTCAGCAGCACCGACTGCACCGAACCCGGCAGAGGTGCGAACACATTCATGTGGTACAGGAAGACCGCGAACGCTGCCCACCAGCGCAGCCCGGTGAGCGAGTCCAGCCGCTGCGTGGGCTGAGCGAGGGTGGAGGCGGAGTGCACGCGACGAGACTCTCTGATCGAGGACAGGGCTCCGGAAAGGATACAGTGCCGACCCCCGCGCCCCGTCCGTCCGCAACGCCCGCGATAGGATCGACGACATGCCGTCGCCCGACGTGGACGTGGTCATCCCCGTGCACACGCCCGCTCGTCCCATCCGCCGCGCGGTCTCCTCCGTGCTCGACACGACCGCCGCCGTGCGGGTCACCGTGGTCGCGCACAACACCGATCCCGAGGCGATCTCCACCAACCTCGGCGACCTGGGCACGCGGCCCGAGGTGCGCGTCGTGTCCCTGCAGGACGGCATCCCCTCCCCCGCCGGGCCGATGAACCACGGCATCGCGCTGGCCGAGGCGCCGTACTTCTCGGTCATGGGCTCGGACGACGAGCTGGAGCCGGGGGCACTCGACTCCTGGCTCGCGGTCGCCCGCTCGACCGGCGCGACCACCGTCATCCCGCGCGTGCGCGTGGACGAGGCGGCAGAGCCGACACCGCCGCGACGTCGCGGACGGGTGCGGGAGCTCGACGTCGATAAGGACCGCCTCAGCTACCGCTGCATGCCGCTCGGCCTCATCGACCGGACGCGCTTCCCCGACCTGCGCTTCACCCCGGGCCTCGAGTCCGGCGAGGACCTCGAGTTCACCGCGGAGCTGTGGTTCACCGGCGCGCACATCGCCTACGACCGTACGGGCCCGGCGTACGTCGGCCACGACGATGCGGTCGACCGTGTGACCCGCACCGTCCGACCCCTGTCGGCCGACTTCGCGTTCCTCGACATCGTCGCCGCCAAGCCCTGGTACCGGGCTGCCTCGCGCTCGGCGCGCCGGGGGTTCGGCGTGAAGAACCTCCGCGTGCACCTCATGGATGCCGTCGCCTCCCGGCTGGACGCCCCGGGCGGGATCGCCGCCTACCGCGCCGAGCTGCTCGACACCGCCGCGGCGATCGAGCGGATGTCCCCTGGCGCGACCGCGCTGCTGTGCCGCGCGGACCGGAAGGTGCTCCGTGAGCTCGAGACGAGCGCGCCGTCGGCCGACCGGATCCGCGCCCTCCTCTCGGCCCGCTGGGGCGGCGGGCTCGATGCGCGGCTCACGGCGAACCCGTTCCTCGCCCTGCACCGGCACGCCCCGTACCGGACCCTGCGCGACATGATGGCGTAGGCCTCCGCGGTAGCATCGATCCGGTATGGAATCCCCACTTGTCGACGTCACGATCGCCGTCCACTCCGCCACCCGGCCCATCGCGCGCGCCGTCGCCTCGGTCATCGAAGGCACGACCGCTCCGGTGCGCGTGAACGTGGTGGCACACAACATCGACCAGGAGATCATCCGCACGAACCTCGGCACCTGGTCGGAACACCCGGCCGTCCGGCTGCTCTCCCTCCGCGACGGCATCCCGTCGCCCGCCGGCCCGATGAACCTCGGGATGGCGGCGGCGACGGCACGCTTCCACACCCTGCTCGGCTCCGACGACGAGTTCGCCCCTGGCGCGATCGACTCGTGGCTGGCGCTGCAGCGCGCGACGGATGCCGACGTCGTGATCGGTCGCATCCGCCTGGTGACCGGAGGCCCCGACCCGTACCCGCCCGTGCGCCGCGGACGCCGCACGACCGGCCTGAGCGCCGACCGCGACCGCCTGCACTACCGCAGCGCGCCCCTCGGCCTCATCGACCGCGAGCGCTTCGGCGACCTGCGCTTCACCGAGGGCCTCACGTCCGGCGAGGACCTGCCGTACACCTCCGAGCTGTGGATCACGGCGACGAGCATCGCCTACGACCTCTACGGTCCCCCGTACGTGGGCCACGACGACGCGGACGACCGCGTCACCTCCGCTCCGCGCGACGTGGCGGCCGACTTCGCGTTCCTCCGCGTGATCGAGGAGGCGGACTGGTTCGCGGCCGCCTCAACCGCCGACCGCCGCGCCCTGGCCGTCAAGCTGCTCCGCATCCACTTCTTCGACGCCGTGGCCGCGCGCCTGGAGACCCCGGGCATCGCCGCGGTCGCCGCCGAGCTCCTCGCCGTGGTCGACCGCGTCAGCGCCTGGGCCCCCGGAGTGCTGTCGGTGCTGTCGATCGCCGACCGCCGGGTCATGGACGAGCTGCGCCGCGGGGCGCCCGATCCCGAGCGCACTCGCGCGCTGCTCGGTCGTCGGTGGATCTATCTCTCCCCCGCCGCTCAGCTCCCCCGGAACCCATTCCTGGCGCTGCACCGGCACGCCCCCTTCCGCACGCTCGCCGCGGGCGCCCGATCGCAGCGGGTGGGGCAGCTGTGACCGCGTCGCCCCTGGTCGACGTCACGATCGCCGTCCACTCCGCCACCCGACCGATCCGTCGTGCGGTGGCCTCGGTGCTCGACGCCACCGCCGCTCCGGTGCGCGTGCTGGTGGTCGCGCACAACATCGACCCCGCCGTGATCCGCGGCAACCTCGGCGAGTACGCGGGGGACGAGCGCGTGGTCCTGCTCGAGCTGCAGGACGGCATCCGCTCGCCGGCCGGACCGATGAACCTCGGCTTCGCGTCGTCCACCGCCCCGTTCATCGCGCTGCTCGGCTCCGACGACGAGTTCGCGCCCGGCGCGCTGGACTCCTGGCTGCGCATCCAGCGCGAGACCGGGGCGAGCGCGGTGATCCCGAAGATCACGCTCGTCGGGCGCCACAACAACCCGCTTCCTCCCGTGCGGAACGGACGTCGATCGCGGCGGCTCGACGCCGCGAAGGACCGCCTCTCCTACCGCAGCGCGCCGCTCGGCCTCATCGACCGCGAACGGTTCGGCCATCTGCGCTTCACCGAGGGCCTGTCGTCCGGAGAGGACATCGCCCTGACCGGAGAGCTGTGGTTCCGCGGGCGCGACCTCGCCGTCGACATCGACGGTCCCGCGTACGTCGGGCACGAGGACGAGGGCGACCGCGTCACGTTCACGGCACGCCCGGTGCGCGAGGACTTCGCCTTCCTCGACGGCCTCGAAGCCGCGCCCTGGTTCCGCGCCCTCGGCCGCCGCGCCCGCACCGCAGCGGTCGTCAAGCTGCTGCGCATCCAGTTCCTCAGCGCGATCGGCGTCCGTGCGACGACGACGCCGGAGCTGGTCACGCACCAGGCCGAGCTGCGGGAGACCCTGGACCGACTCGTGGCCCTGGCCCCCGGGGCCCTGCGGCTGCTGTCGCGGGTCGACCATCGCATCATCGACGAGACCTTCTCGGCGGCGCCCGACGTGGAGCGGATCCGCATCCTCGCGAACGACCGCTGGAACCAGCGGTCACTGGGGGCGCTGCTCACGCCCAACCCGCTGTTCTCCCTGCACCCGCAGGCGATGGCGCGGCTGTTCTACGCCGCGAACCGCACCGACCGGATCGTCTGACCGACCCGGTCGGGCGGCGGAGTCACGCCCGGCGCTCGAGCTCTCCGGAGAGTCCGGCCAGCAGCACCTGCTCGGCGAACGCGGGCAGCGAGGAGGCGACCTCCACGAAGGTGCCCTGCGCGGCGATCACGCCCTCGTCCATGTAGCAGATCCGGTCGTAGTCCTTGATGGTCGACAGGCGGTGCGCCACCGAGATCAGCGTGACCTCGCCCTGCAGCGACCGGATCGCCTTGGTGACCTCGTCCTCGGTCTTCGTGTCGAGAGAGCTCGTGGCCTCGTCGAGCACCAGCACCAGCGGATCGGTGTACAGCGCGCGGGCGATGCCCAGACGCTGCTGCTGACCGCCGGACAGGGACACGCCCCGCTCGCCGATGCGCTCGTCGATGCCGTTCGCCCGCGACGCGACGAGCGAGCTGAGCTGCGCGCGTTCCAGGGCGTACTCCACGCGGTCCCGGTCGATCTCATCCGTCCAGGTCAGAGCGACGTTCTGCGCGATCGAGGCGTCGAACAGCGCCACCCGCTGCGGCACGTAGCCGACGCGCCCGCGCCACTGACGGAGCACGCTCGAGAGCGGGTGCCCGTCGATCTCGATGTCGCCGGTCGTGGCCTGGCTGAGGCCGAGGAGCAGGTCGATCAGCGTCGACTTGCCGGCTCCGGACGGCCCGACGATGCCCAGCGAGCTGCCGAGGGGGATGTCGAGCGAGAGCCCGCGGATGACGTCCTCGTCGGCTCCCGGGTACCGGAAGTGCACGTCCGACAGGCTGAGCAGCCGAGGGTTCTCCGCCAGCTCCGCGGTGTCGGCGGGCGTCTGCGACACCTCCATGTCCTTCTCCGCGGCGGTGAGGTCACCGATGACGTCCTGTGCCGAGGGGATGCTCGCGACACCCTGCACGATGCCGCCCTGGATGCCGCTGATCGCCGGGATCAGGCGGAAGCCGGTCGCGGTGAACAGTGCGACGGACGACAACGCGGCCGCCAGACCGCCCTGCCAGTACGAGACGCCGCCGATGATCACGACGCCGCCGATGAGGGCGGACTCGAACGCGAACGACGGGACGACACCGAGGAACGACGCGTTCGCCCTGGCGCGGACCGAGTGGTGGCGGCTGTCCGTCACCAGCTGTGCGACGTCGGCGAGCCGGTTGCGGAGGCTGAGCTCCTTCAGCGCTTCCATCATCTCGGTCATCAGGATCGCGACGCGGTAGCTGTAGTTGCGGTTGACGGTGGCGGCCTCCAGCGAGCGCTTCGTCACCACCTGGTGCACGATGAGCGCCACGAGGATCAGGTACACCATGGCGATGAGCGCGGTGATCGGGTCGACCACCAGCAGCACGACGATGATCAGCACGAACGTGAAGATCGAGCTCGGGACGCGCATGAGCGGCAGCAGGAAGCCCGACATCGTGTTCGCGATGCCGCCGTCCGCGATGCGCGTGATCTCGGCGACCGTGCGCTTCGAGCGCTCCTCCCAGCTGGAGTTGATGTACGCCTTGAACATCCGGTCGCCGATCTCGAGCTCGTAGCGCGCGAACCGGCGCGTGGCGAACCAGTGCAGCGTGACCGAGAGCACCGACTTCAGGATGATGAGCGCGCAGGCGCCGAGCACCAGAAGCGGCGTCATGTCGGGTGAGACCTCGCCGATCAGCGGGAGCCGCAGCGCCCCGCCGGTCAGTGCCGGGCCGATGATCACGGCCAGCAGCGACATCGCCACCACGTCGAGTGCGGTGATGAGCGTCGTGGCGATCATGTACCCGACGAAGTACCGCTGCGCGCCGGTCGGCAGCAGCGGGAGGAGATCCTTGAGGACCGGCCAGATGCGTTTCATGTTCTCGCGTTCAGAGGGCGACGGATGCGCCGTTGGCGGCGGAGGAGAGAGCGCCCTCGACGACCTCGAGCGTGCGCAGGCCCTGCTCCATCGTGACGACGTCGTTCGGCTTGCCGAGGACGGCGTCGCGGAAGGCTTCGTGCTCGACCCGCAGCGGCTCGCGCTTGGCGAAGGAGAACCGGGTGATGTCGCCCTCGGACACGCCGCGGAACGCGAGCATCGACTCCCACTCGAGCGGGATGGTGCCGTTGGCGTAGAACGTCAGGTCGCCGGTCGCGGTGTCGGCGATGAAGGTGCCGCGGTCGCCGGTGACGACCGTGATGCGCTCCTTCATGGGCGAGAGCCAGTTGACGAGGTGGTTGACGATCACGCCGTTGGCCAGCCGGCCGGTGACCGTGATCATGTCCTCGTAGTCGCGTCCGCTCTTGTGCGCGGTCTGCGCGAACACCGTGGTGTACTCGCTCTGCGCGACCCAGCTCGTGAGGTCGATGTCGTGGGACGCGAGGTCCTTCGCCACGCCCACGTCGGCGATGCGGGCGGGGAACGTGCTCTGGCGGCGGGTCGCGATCTGGTACACGTCACCGAGCTCCCCCGCCTCCAGGCGGCGTCGCATCTCCTGCAGCGCGGGGTTGAAGCGCTCGACGTGGCCGACGGCTCCGACCAGGCCCCGGGCGGCGAACGCGTCCGTCATCCGGCGCCCCGCCTCGAGCGAGTGGGCGATCGGCTTCTCGACGAGGGTGTGCACCCCGGCGTCGGCCAGCTTGAGCGCCGCGTCCTCGTGGAACGCGGTCGGCACGGCGACCACGGCGATGTCGATGCCGGCGGCGATGAGCGCCTCGATGTCGGGGAGGATCTCGAGCTCGCCCGCGACCTTGTGCGGGTCACCGCCCGGGTCGGCGATCGCGACAAGGTCGATGCCCTCCACGTCACGCAGCACGCGGGCGTGGTTGCGGCCCATCATCCCGACGCCGAGCAGTCCGGCGCGCAGATTCGCCGCCATCAGGCGCCTGCCCCCGCGACGGCGTTCACCGCGGTGACGATGCGCTCGAGGTCGTCCTGGCTGAGCGACGGGTGCACCGGCAGCGAGGCGACCTCGCGGGCGGCACGCTCGGTCTCGGGGAGGTCGAGGCCCGGGGCGAAGCGCGTGAGCGAGGGCAGCCGGTGGTTCGGGATCGGGTAGTACACGCCAGCGCCGACGTTGTGCTCGTTCTTGAGCGCCGCCACGAAGCCGTCGCGGTCCTCCGGCACCCGGACCGTGTACTGGTGGTACACGTGCACGGCACCGTCGGCGACCGGGGGCACGACCACGCCGCGCAGGTTCGCGTCCAGGAAGGCCGCGTTCTGCTGACGGGTCTTCGTCCACGCGTCGACCTTGTGCAGCTGCACCCGGCCGATCGCGGCGTGGATGTCGGTCATGCGGGCGTTGAAGCCGATGATCTCGTTCTCGTACTGCCGCTCCATGCCCTGGTTGCGCAGGAGCTTGACCTGACGGGCGATCTCGTCCGTGGCCGTGGTGACCATGCCGCCTTCGCCACTGGTCATGTTCTTGGTCGGGTAGAGGCTGAACATCGCGAAGTCGCCGAACGAGCCGACCGGGCGACCGTCGAGCGAGGCGCCGTGCGCCTGCGCCGCGTCCTCGTACAGGGCCACGCCGCGCTCGGCGGCCAGGGCCTCCAGCTCGCGCATGCGGGCGGGGTGACCGTACAGGTGCACCGGGAGGATGCCCTTGGTCTTGGGCGTGATCGCGGCCGCGACGGCTTCGGGGTCGAGCGTGAAGGTCTCCGGCTCGATGTCGACGAACACCGGGGTGCCGCCGGTGAGGGCCACGGAGTTGCCCGTCGCCGCGAACGTGAACGACGGCACGATGACCTCGTCGCCGGGACCGACGCCCGCGGCGAGCAGACCCAGGTGCAGACCGGCGGTGCCGGAGTTCACGGCCACGGAGGGCCGCCCCGGCACGAAGTGCGCCGAGAACTCCTGCTCGAACGCGGCGACCTCGGGGCCCTGCGCGACCATGCCGCTGCGCAGCACCCGGTCGACGGCCTCGCGCTCTTCGTCGCCGATGATCGGCTTGGCGGGGGGAATGAACTCGCTCACACGGTCTCCTTGGTCAGTGTTCCGTCTGTCTCGGTGTACCGTCCGCCGGTCGCGGGGCACACCCAGGTCTTGTCGTCGTCGGCGCGCGTGAGGGGAACGCCCGCTTCGCCCACCCAGCCGATGCGGCGCGCCGGCACCCCGGCCACGAGCGCATAGGAGGGGACGTCCTTCACCACGACGGCCCCGGCCGCCACCGTCGCCCAGGCGCCGATGGTCACGGGCGCGACGCAGGTCGCCCTGGCACCGATCGAGGCGCCACGCTCGATCGTGACGCCGACGGGCTCCCAGTCGTGCGCGCTCTTCTGCGTGCCGTCGGCGTTGATCGCCCGCGGGTACGTGTCGTTCGTGAGCACGACGGCCGGTCCGATGAACACGCCGTCGCCGAGTCGAGCGGGCTCGTACACGAGCGCGTAGTTCTGCACCTTGCAGTTGTCGCCCATGACGACACCGGTGCCGATGTAGGCGCCGCGGCCGACGATGCAGTTCTCGCCGAGCTGCGCGTCTTCCCTCACCTGGGCCAGATGCCAGATCGAGCTCCCTGCTCCGATCTTCGCCTCGGGGGACACATCGGCCGAATCGACGATCCGGACGTCGGTCGGTGAGGGCATGCGGGATTCTCCTCGCGGCTCGGGAAGGGGACTCGGTCATCCTATCTGCTCGCACAGGCGTTTCCTGAGAGGATAGAGGTGTGACCAACCCAGCCACTCCCGACCCGCATACCTGGGTTGTCGTACCGCTGTACAACGAAGCAAGCGTCATCGCCGGCGTCATCGCGGGGGTCCTCCCCCACTTCCCGAACATCGTGTGCATCGACGACGGCTCCACCGACGGCTCCCTGGAGGTGGCTCGACGCGCCGGAGCCCACATCGTCGAGCACCCGATCAACCTCGGTCAGGGTGCGGCCCTGCAGACGGGCATCGAGTACGCCCTGTCCCAGCCGGGCTGCGAGTACATCGTGACCTTCGATGCCGACGGCCAGCACCGCATCGACGACGCGGTGGCGATGGTCGCCGCGGCGCGTGCCAGCGGCGCAGCGATCGTGTTCGGCTCGCGCTTCCTCGACGACCGGACGAACCCGGGCTGGATGAAGCGCGTGATCCTGAAGACCGCGGTGTGGGTGACCAACATGACCACGAGCGTCAAGCTCACCGACGCGCACAACGGCCTTCGCGTCATCCGCGCCGACGCCGCCGCGCGCCTGCAGCTCAAGCAGGACCGGATGGCGCACGCCACCGAGATCGTGCTGCAGCTCGGCGACACGGGGCTGCCGTGGATCGAGCACCCGGTCGAGCTCCTCTACACCGACTACTCCAAATCGAAGGGCCAATCGGTGCTCAACTCCGTCAACATCCTCGTCGACCTGATCGTGCGGTGAACGCCATGTGGATCCAGATCCTTCTCATCGCGGCCGTCATCGCCATCGGCGCCGTGTTCATGCGCCGGACCGGTGCGGACAGCCACCTGGCGATCCGCCGTCTCCTGTACGGCGGCTTCGTGCTCGTGGCGATCGTGTCGATCCTGTTCCCCCAGTGGCTCACCTGGGTCGCGAACCTCGTGGGCGTCGGGCGCGGTACCGACCTGCTGCTGTACGCACTGGTGGTCATCTTCATGGTCTTCGTCTACACGCAGTCGAGGAAGAACGCCGCGCAGCAGCGCAGCCTCACCCTGCTCGCGCGCAAGCTCGCGCTGCTGCAGGCGTCGCAGGACCCGCAGGACGGCGCGCGTCGTGCCGCCCCGGACGACGGCCAGCCCGAGGATTAGCCGCAGGCGGTGATCCGCCAGAGGCTCGCGTCACCCTCCGAGGCGACCTCCTCGAAGCCCGGCCGGTCCTCGAAGTCGGTCATGCCGGGCATGAGGTACTCGCCGGGACCGGTGCCGCCGATGCCGAAGTCGAGCACGTACTCCGGGTCGCCGTAGGCGGCGAGGGCCTCGCACACCGCGGGGTCCTCCGCGGCGTCACGCAGGTGCGCGGCGATCACGTCCCACGCGGCGGACTGCGGCGGCGCCCACGTGCGAGGGACGATGTCGCGCTCCCCGAGCACGTAGGCGAAGCCGGCTCCCGTGGAGGGGTTCGCGATGATCAGCGAATCCCGCGACACGAGGTCGGGAAGCTCGGTGAGCAGGCGGTACTCGTCGTCGGAGAGGTAGCTGTCGGCGTTCATCGCGTAGCGGGACTGCTCGTCCGTCTCGTCCGCGACGCGCAGTAGCACCACCGGGGAGAGCGCGACGTTGACGATCCCGACCACGGCGACGACCGCCAGCGAGACCAGCGCGACCGCGTCGCGACGCGCTCCCGTGAGCCTCGGGACCGCGGCGGACACCATCCGCACGATCATGGCGAGGCCGAAGGCGGCGAGGGGGACGACGACGATCGGCACCATCGCCGCGAGCCGGAAGGAGTCGCCGTACCAGGGACCGGTGAGGGCCCTCTTGATGAAGGGAAGGTCGGTGCCGACGCTCACGATGTAGAGCAGCGAGAACCCGGCCCATCCCACCGCCAGCCACCGCAGTCGCCGGTCGCGCACGGCGGCGATCAATCCGGCCAGCAGCAGCACGCTCATCCCCCACGCCGCGGGCAGCAGCGAGTGGCTGTTCACCAGCACGTCGGCGATCGCGCCGAACACGCCGCGGTACGACCGCCACAGCACCGGTCCGGCGAGGTAGGCCAGGACGAGCCAGACGACGCCCACCGCGGCCCAGCCGATCACGATCACGCTCCACCGCAGCACAGGGCGCGCGCCGGGGCGGCGGATGCCGAGCAGCAGGCTCCCGGAGAACCACAGCATCACCAGCGCACCCCACGTGAGCACGGACGACGGCTGCGACAGCGTGGCCGCCGTCACCGCCAGGAGCGCGGCGACGCCCGGACCCGCAGCGGCCAGAAGGCGTTCACCGCGCCGTGCGCCCCGCCACGACCGCACCGCGACGATCGTGAGGGCGACCGCGGCGGGGACGACGGCGAGCGAGAGGGCGTAGGGGTACAGGACACCCCACTCGAACATGAGCTGCGGGAACGCCATCAGGCCCGCCGACAACCCGGCCGCCAGCGCCGTGACCAGTGCATCCCCGCGGCTGACGACGTGGGCGAGCAGCGACACGCTCAGCGGCCACACCACCGCGGCGATCACCAGCGCGACGATGTTGGCCGCGACCGGGATCGAGCCGATGTCCAGAGCCACCAGCGAGGTCATGGCGTGCCAGGCCGCGGGATAGAAGGTGGATCCGCCCAGCACCCCGGAGAGGTCGAGCGACGAGACCGTGCCGGACTCGGCGGCCCAGCGCAGCGCGTTCAGGTGGAAGACGGCGTCGTTCGTCTGGGAGATCGCGGTCGGCGTGCCGACGTACGCCATCAATCGCGCCGCGTTGAGGCCGCCGCCGACGATGAGGCCGACGGCCAGGAGCGCGAGGTGCCGCGGCTGCCGTCGTGGCACGTCGGCCACGCTGCGACCGCGACGAAGCAGCAGCGACACCGCGAACACCACCGCCACGACGACCGCGACCGCGATGCCGACAGAAGCGAGACCCCAGTGCACCCCGAGGAACGGGAAGACGATGGCCAGCACCGCGAGCGTGCCGACCGAGAGGCTCGGGGCCGACGCCCAGAGCGTCAACCCGCGCAGACGGAGAGCGGCGCCCAGCAGGAGACCGGGGACGAAGAAGACGAGGAGCGTCAGGGCGATCAGCCCCGACTGCGCGACCCAGTCGCCGATCATTCGTCGACCAACGCGATCGCGCCCTCGATCTCGCCGTCGTACACGACCTCGC
The DNA here is from genome assembly GCF_004794315.1 of Microbacterium sp. PF5. Taxonomy (NCBI): domain Bacteria; kingdom Bacillati; phylum Actinomycetota; class Actinomycetes; order Micrococcales; family Microbacteriaceae; genus Microbacterium; species Microbacterium sp. PF5. Next base: position 39,741 of record NZ_SSDQ01000066.1, read on the forward strand.
CCTTGTTGATCACCACGCCTCGGGTGCAGAGCTCACGCACCATCTCCATGTCGTGGCTCACGACGACGAGGGTCTTCTTCTGCGCGATCAGCTCGCCGAACTTCTGCCGGCACTTCTCCCGGAAGGGCGCGTCGCCGACCGACAGGATCTCGTCGACGAGCAGCACGTCCAGCTCGACGTGGATCGCCACGGAGAACGCGAGTCGCATGAACATGCCGGAGGAGTAGTGCTTGACCTCCTGGTCGATGAACTGCTCGATCTCGCTGAACGCGACGATCTCGTCGTAGCGCTCCTCGATCTCCTTGCGCTGCATGCCCAGGATCGCCGCGTTGAGGAACACGTTCTCGCGCCCGGACAGCTCGGGGTGGAATCCGGCACCGACCTCGATGAGACCCGCGACCCTGCCGCGCGTGAGCACCTCGCCCGCGTCGGGTTCCATGACCCCCGAGATGAGCTTGAGGAGAGTGGACTTGCCCGAGCCGTTGAGCCCGAGGATCGCGACCGACTCCCCCTCGTTGATGACGAGGTCGAGCCCCTTGAGCGCCTCGAAGGTGCTGGAGGTCTTGCGACGTCGGATCCAGGCGACCACGGTGTCCTTGAGCGACAGCGCGTGGTTCAGCGTGAAGTTCTTCCGCACACCGTCGACGACGATGCTCGGGCGGGGGGCGATGGCGGTACTCATAGGTCCTGCGCGAACCTTCCCTCGAGTCGGCGGAAGACGAGCTGCCCGATCAGCAGCGTGCCCAGGGCGATCAGGAACGTCCACAGCGTGTTCCAGCCGAGGCCGGGCGGCAGCGGCATGGTCGTCTCGGTGACCGGTCGCCAGAAGGCGTAGTGGAACAGCTCGACGCCCTGCGTGATCGGGTTCAGCATGTAGAGCTCGAGGATCCAGTCCGGCCAGCCGAGCGTGCGGACGGCCTCCTGCACCATCGTCCACGCGTAGAGCACGGGCGAGGCCCAGGTCGCGAGCAGGAGCAGCAGCTCGACGATGTTCTCCGCGTCACGGAACCGCACGTTGATCGCGCCGAAGAACAGGCCGAGCCCCAGCGCGAACAGCGTGACGATGACGATGCCCGCCAGCGCGGCGAGCACCGAGAGCACGGTGATCCCGGGGATCCAGCCGAGGAAGAGGCACACGATCAGCAGCAGAGCCAGCTGCGGGAGGAAGTGGATGAACGCCACCAGCACGGCGGAGACGGCGAAGAGCTGCCGCGGCAGGAACACCTTCCGCACGAGCGGGGCGTTGTTCACGATCGACGTCGTCGCGTTCTTGAACGCCTCGGAGAAGAGGTTGATGACGACGATGCCCGAGAACAGGTAGACGGGGTAGCTCTCGATGTTCCTGTTCAGGCTGAGGAACAGTCCGAGGACCACCCAGAACACCAGGAACTGCGCCCCGGGTCGCACGTACGACCAGGTCCAGCCGAGCACCGAGTTGCGGTAGCGGGTGGTGACGCCGGTCCGCACGAGCAGGTACAGCAGATACCGCCAGCGCACCACATCGATCAGACCGCGACTCGTGCCGGGGGTGTCGAAGGAGGAACGCGGGACGACGGCGAAAAGATCTCGGGTATCTGTCACGGCCCCACTCATTCAGCTGCGGCGGCGGTCGCCGCGGCGCACTCCAGTATCCTATGGCACCCGTCCGGACGCCTTCACGGCACGCGCTCAGCCGAGGGCGGTGAGCGTGTTCCAGCCGTTCCCGATCACGCCGCTCGCGCCCCAGCCGCCACGGCCGTCACCGCGGAACAGGTAGAGATTGCCGTTCGTGTGCCGCCCGAGGAGGTCGGAGGTGCCGTCGCCGTCGAAGTCGCCGGGGCTGAACAGGGCGTTGAAGCCGCCCCACCCGACACCGATCTGACGCGGGGTGCCCCAGCCGCCCGTGCCGTTGGTCGGGTACACCCACAGGCGCGCGTCGGTCGTGCGCATGATGAGGTCCGCCCGACCGTCGCCGTCGAAGTCGCCGCCGTTGACGGCCATGTCGAAGCCGCCCCAGCCGTAGCCGATCTGGATGGCCTGGCTCGCCCAGCCGCCCCTGCCGTCACCGCGGTAGTACACGAGGTGGCCGGCGGAGTTGCGCGCGATCATGTCGGTGTTGCGGTCGCCGTCGAAGTCGATGCCGCCCACGAGGAGCGTGTGGTTCTGCCAGCCGTTGCCGATCACGACGGGCTGCCCGTAGCCGCCCGCGACACCGGGGATCAGCCAGAGCCGTCCGTCGGGGGTCACCCGACCGAGGTCGCGGTACCCGTCGCCGTTGAAGTCGCCCATGGGGATCAGTCGGTCGCCCGCCGTCCACCCCGAGCCGATCTGCTGGGAGCCGCGCCAGGCACCGGCGCCGTTCCCGCGGTAGAGGTTGAGGTTCCCCTGTGCCGTGAGCCCGAGCACGTCGGGTCCGCCGTCACGGTCGACGTCGCCCACGCCCGATGGCATGGCCCGCGGCTTGGTGACGAGGTCGCCCGAACCGGTCAGCGCCGACAGGATCTGCCAGCCGTTGCCGATCTTGCCGCTCGACGTGATCGCTCCCCGTCCGTCGCCGGGGTACATGTAGAGGTCGCCGTTCGCGGTGCGCGCCGCCACGTCGTTGACGCCGTCGCCCGTGAAGTCGCCCGGCACGAAGATCGCGGTCATGCCGCCCCAGCCCTGCCCGAGCTGACGGGAGCCGGTCCAGCCGCCGCCGCCGTCTCCGTAGTAGGCGAACAGTCGACCGGCGGCGTCCCTGCCGATGAGGTCGGGGTTGCCGTCGCCGTTGAGGTCGATGTTGCCGACGAGCATGTTCATGCCGGCCCACCCCCAGCCGACGCGGATCGCAGGCAGGAGGCCGCCCTTGTCGTTGCCGCGCCACAGCATGAGGTCGCCGTTCTTGGCGGTGGTGAGCACGTCGGGGATGCCGTCGCCGTCGAGGTCGCCCGCGGCGGTGGAGAGCACCACGCCGCTCCAGTCCAGGTTCAGCGACTGCGGTGCCGAGAAGCTGGCGCCGCTGCCGCGCATCACCGAGACGCCGTTGCCCTGGCGGATGATGAGGTCGCGCGTGCCGCTGCCGTCGAGATCGCCGACCACCATGGCCGCGCTGACCCCGGTCAGGCCGCTCGCGAGCTGCTTGCGGTTGCCCCACACGTTCTTCGCGAACGGGTATCCCCACAGCACGCCGGCACTGTCGACGCCGACCATGTACGACGAGGAGCTGACCGAGGCGAGCGAGGGCACCTGGGGCGCCTGGGTGGAGCCGAACCAGTCGGTGAAGTAGTTGTAGAAGTTGCGGTTGCCGTAGGCCGAGCAGGTGTCGCCGTCGCCGTATCCGGCGCGCAGCGCCGCGGCGTTCGGCTGATACGGCGTGTAGTAGTAGAGGGCCGAGGTCGCCTTGTTGGCGATGTACACCGGCGAGGAGCCGCACGCGCGGTTCGGGTTGAAGAGGATGTTCCAGGTGCGGCCGGGCGCGTAGTACTGGAACCACTTGCCCTCCATGTAGATCTGCATCTGGCGGGCGGCGCCGTAGATCTGGTGGAAGAAGCCGACGTACTGCGGGTCGCAGGGCGCGTCGTCCGGGCAGCCCTGTCCGAGCGCGATGTCGTAGCGCCAGGCGCTGGGCCACGTGTGGTTGACCAGGCTCTGCTCCTTCTGGAGCATCACGATGAGCACCTGCGGGTTGATCCCGCACGACTGCGCTGCACGGTAGATGATGCGCGCGGCACTCTCGTTCGCGGCGCCGGTGTATCCGTCGCAGTACTGGTCGGCGGCCCGAGTGACCGTGGTCATCTTGAAGTCCTTGATGCACACGATGGGACGACCGTCCTCGTCGGTGCCGCCGAGGCACCGCGAGACGCGCGCGTTGAAGAAGGCCTGGATCTGCGCCTCCGTCATCGTGTCCTTGTTGGTGAAGACGGCGTCGCTGATGATGTTGCCGGGCGTGAAGCCGGCGAGCGTGCTCTTCGCGATCCCCGACGCCGCGGGGGCGCCGACCGCGCGGGCGACGGGCGCGGAAGCGGAAGCGGCGGCCGTCGCGGCGGTGGCCGGCACGACGGTGCCGACGAGGAGGGCGGAGACGGCGAGGAAACAGGTGAGGAGTCGGGAGGTCCTCAGGGTGTTTCGCGAGCGTGGGGCACGTCGAGACATGTGACCAGTGTGACGGAAGTTGCGGGATGATGCCACTGTTGCGACGTTTCCACCAGGGGAATTCGGCGTGTCGCTCGATTGTGCAGCGTCTTCTCAGCCGTTCACAGGTCGGCGTGCAGGCTCCACACCCTCTCCGCCGCGCCCGCCCAGGAGAACGCGCGCGAGCGGTCCGATGCAAGCACCCGCAAGCGCGCAGAACCGTTGCCCGCCGCATCGGCGAGCGCGTCGGGCAGGTCGTCCGGCGCGGCGAACATCCCGCCGTCCGCGATCACGTCACGGTGGCACCCGGTATCGCTCGCCACGACGGGCACCCCGACGGTGAGCGCCTCGACGGCGCGCCACGGCCACCCCGCGACCGTCCTCGTCGCCGCGTAGGCGGACGCCCCCGAGAGCACGGCAGCGCGGTCCGCTGCCGACAGCGCACCGCGCACGTGCGCGCGCCGTTCGGGCAGGCCTGCGGCGGAGGCGACCTCGGCCAGCCGCGGCTCCGAGCCCTCCGGGGCGTCGAGCACCACGGCATCGACGCCGGCGGCGACGGCTCCACGGAACCCCGCCGCGAGGGTGTCCGCCGATCCGGTCAGGACGATGTACTCCGACGGCAGGGACAGCGCGCCCCGCCGGGACTCGGCGTCGGCAGGCACGGCGAAATCGTGCGGCGGTGCGCCGGCGATGACGCGGATCCGGTCGCCGAGTCGGGCGATCTCGGCCAGACGCTCCCCCACGGCGTGGGTCGGCACGACCACGGCGTCCGCGTGCCGCGCGGCACGGCGGAGCATGCCGCGCTGCCAGGCCACGGCCGACTTCGACAGGGCGCCCGGGTCGTCCCAGGCGCACAGGTCCCACACCGTCACGGTGGTCTGATCGTGGTCGTGCACCCTGTCGTGGCGCACGAGCGGCGCCATCAGCGTGGGCGCGTGGATCATCCCGCCGCCCACACCCGGAGCGATGCCCAGCTGCCACGAGGCCGCCAGTTCCCGGCGACCGAGACCGAGCGTGCGCACCTCGTCGACCCCGGCGACGTCCACCTGCGCGCCCGCCGGTACGATCGCGTCGACCGCGCAGCCGGACGGGGCCGTCGCGACGAGCCCCGCCGTCAGCTCACGTGCCGCCGTGGCCTGGTCCTGGTCCACGACGTGCACCAGTTGATCCAGAACCACACGCAGCCGAGCACCCATGGGTTCAGGCTAACCGCGGCATGCTGCGGAGCCGTGGAGCGCACCGCCCGCCGGTCCGCAATTTCAGCGTTCCCACAGCAACGCATGACCTCACGTGCGCGCTCCATGGCCTCGCGCGTACCCACCGTGCTTGAATGCTCGAGTGAGCGATGGCCGACTTCCTGCCCGACGCCGATGGATCGGATGGACCATCGGCATCCTCCTGACGCTGCTCGTGATCGCCATCGGCTGGGTCGCGGTCCGCGGCATCGGCGCGGTGGACGATCTGCGTCAGGTCGCGAAGGGCGCGACCCAGCTGAAGCAGGCGATCGCGGAGGGCGATCTCGACGGTGCGGAGCCCATCTCCGATGCCATCGCCCGCAACGCGGCCTCCGCCCATGACCTCACCTCCGATCCGATCTGGCACGCGTTCGGCGTCCTGCCGTGGGTCGGTCCGAACTTCCAGGCCGTCAGCGAGATCGCCGAGATCGCGGATGACGTATCGACCGAGGCGCTGCGACCCCTGCTGCAGGTCGGCGCCGATCTCGACCTGTCGAGCCTGGGCTTCACCGACGGCGCGATCAACCTCGCGCCGTTCGCCCAGGTCGAGGAGCCCCTGGCCGCCGCCGCGGCGTCGCTCACCTCCGCCGACGACCGTGCCAAGCGCATCGACGCCGATGCGACGCTGCCCCCTCTCGCCGATGCCATCCGTCAGATGCGAGGATCCGTCACGCAGGCGGCGACGGTCGTGGGCTCGCTGCACGGCGCTGCCGTGCTCCTGCCCACGATGCTGGGCGGCGACGGTCCGCGCACGTACGTGCTCGCGATGCAGAACAACGCCGAACTGCGCTCCTCGGGCGGCATCATCGGCTCGATCGCCCTGCTGCACGCCGAGAACGGGCGGGTGACCCTGCAGAGCCAGGCATCCACGCGCGACTTCCCCGCCCTCGATGTCCCCCTCCCGGTGAGCGAGTCCACCACGGCGCTGTTCGAGGATCGCCCAGGACGGTTCCTGCAGAACATCACCAGCATCCCCGACTTCCGCGAGGCCGGCGAGACGATCGCGGCACGGTGGGTCGGGCGTTTCGGCGGCCAGGTCGACGGGGTGATCGCCGTGGACGCCCTGGTCGCCGAGCATCTGATGGAGGTCACGGGCGACCTGACGTTCGGGCCCTTCACGGCGACGTCCGACACGATCACGAGCATTCTGCTGTCGGAGATCTACGCCGCCGTCCCCGACCCTGTGGCACAGGATGACATCTTCGCTCTTGCAGCCGGCGGCCTGTTCGGAGCAGCCCTGTCGGGCGGCGATCCCCAGGCTCTGATCGGCGCGCTGGCCGATGCCGCGGGCGAGGGTCGGATCCGCATCTGGAGCGCGCACGAGGACGAGGAGACCCTGCTCGCCGCGAGCGCCCTCGGCGGCACGATCCCCCCGGACTCGGCCGACACGAGTCACGTGGGCGTGCTGTTCAACGACGGCACCGGCGCGAAGATGGACTATTACACGCGCGCCACGATCGCGACCGCCGTCGGGCGCTGCGACGGAGAGCCGACCACGCAGATCACCGTCACCTGGACGAACACCGCACCCGCCGACGCGGCGACCTCCCTGCCCCCGTACGTGACGGGCGACGGGTTCTACGGCGTGCCGCCCGGCACCGTGCGCACGCTCATCGCGGTGTACGGCCCCGAGGGCGCCACCCCGTCCCACGTGGACAGGGACGGTGAGGACGACGGCGTGCAGACGGCGATGCTCGGCGACCGGTCCGTCGTGCAGCACGAGGTGCAGCTGGCGCCCGGCGAGTCGACCACCATCACCGTCGAGTTCCAGGGCACGGGTGCCGGTCAGCGGCTCACCGAGGTGCTGCACACCCCCCTGATCACGGGGCCGGAGCTGACCAAGGACACACTCCGCTGCGGTTCGTGACAATCTCCCTCGAATGGGGTACTGTCATCTCACTGGGGAATAACTGGGGTCTGTGAACCTGCCGTGGGGGCAGGAGACCTCACGCAGTCGGACGCAGGGGTGTGTCCGGAGGCGATTCCGCGTGACATTTCTGGGGAGAGATCATGCTGAAGAAACTGGCTGCCATCAGCCTTACCGCTGGCGCGCTGGTACTCGTCGCGCCGACCATCGCAACCGCTGCGCCGACGATTCCGGACGCATCCAGCGATTCGTACCCCTCGCCTCCCGGTGTGAAGGTCGGCGACCCGATCATCGACGTGTGCGAGGTCTCCACCATCGTCTTCGGCCCCGGGTACTTCCTGCCGTCCGAGAACGTGGCGGTCTCCGTTTCCGGCAAGAACGCGGGCAAGGCCGCGACCTCCGGCAACACCGCCGGCGCCGACGGCAGCATGACGCTGACGTTCCGCCCGCCGGCTGACGGTGAGGGCTCCTACGCCGTCGCCTTCGGGGGCTCGCGTCCGTACACCGCCACGATCACCGTGTCGCACGGCCACGACGCCGCGTCCAGCTGCGATCACGACCCTGCCGTCGCACCCGCGGGTACCGAGCTGCCCCTGACCGGCGGCGGCATGGAGCTCGCGCTCACCGGCGGCTCGGTCTCGCCGTGGGTGCTCGGCGGTGGAGCTGCCGCCCTGGTCGCCGGTGGGGCGCTCGTCGCCACCGGGATCGTTCGCCGCAAGCGCGCCTGAGCCTGGCTGCCGCCTCGCGCGGTGGTCGGCTGGACGACGGTGATCCCTCCCCCTCCGATCACCGTCGTCTGGCGAATCCGGTGCTGCACCGGACGCCCACGGGCGACGACCCTCGGGAGCGTCGCCCGTGGGCTGCGCCATGCCCACGCGGAGCGGGCCCCCTCCGTCAGGGGCTGGGCGTGGGGGTCGACGTCGGCGGGTGCAGCGCCTGCTGGATCATCTGGTGGATGTACCCGTAGTCGGGGTTGTGCTCGTCCACGCCCGAATCCGGGGTCAGCTCGATCGTCGTGACCTGCTGCTCCTTCGCCTTGAGCATCAGATCGAAGAACTCCGGAAGCTTGTCCTGGGGCAGATCGGTGCTGATCAACGCCGTGCCCGCCGCGGCGACCTCGTTGAACCGCGTCAGCACGGTCTGCGGCGTGAACTGAGCCAGGATCGCCTCCTGAAGTTCCCGCTGCCGCTTCATGCGGTCCCAGTCGCTGGTCGTGTAGCGCGAGCGGGCGTACCACTGCGCCGTGTCGCCGTCCATGTGCTGCTGGCCCGGCTCGATCCAGCCGATCGCCCACTCGTTCACGTCCGTCCCGGTCCATCCCTCGGGCGGACCGCCCTTCGGGAGACGCTCGGTGACGTTGATATCGACCCCGCCCAGCGCGTCGACCAGGTCGGCGAAGCCGTGCATGTCGACGAACACGTAGTACGGGATCTCGATCCCGAGGACGCCCTCGGCGGCATCCTTCGTCGCTTCGATGCCCGGCTCGGAGCCCTGGGCGACCGCCTTCGGGTACAGCTCCGCTCCTCCGTCGTCCCGGCACACCTCTGCGGCGTAACGCACGTGGTTCATCCAGCCGTTCCACCCGCAGGTCGACGAGCTGTGCCCCTCGAATCCGTTCGGGTACTGCGCCTGCATGGGACTGCCGTCGCTGAACGGCGCATTCGGGAGCTCACGCGGAATGCCCGTGATCGTGACCGCACCGGTCTCGGCGTTCACCGACACGACCGAGATGCTGTCGAAACGCATGGAGTCGCGGCCGTCCCCGCTGTCCGCACCGAGCAGGAGGATGTTGTAGTAGCCGTCGCTCGGCGGGAGGCTCGGTCCGCTCTGCCCGAAGATCGCCCCGACGGTTCCCCGCACGGATCCCACCGATGTCGCGGCGTAACCGGCGGCGCCGCCGACCAGGCCGAGGAGCACGAGCGCCACCACGGGGATCGCCAGCCGCGAGGGGTTGGGGACCTTTACCAGCCGCACGAGGCGCAGGGTGTCGAGGGTCAGCACGATCCACAGCACCACGTACGCCACCAGCAGCACCTGGACGATCGTCAGCACCACGGCGGAGAAGAACCCGCCGGCGACCGTGAGCCACAGGAGGACCGGTCGGGCGAACAGGGCGAGACCGACGGTCACGATCACCAGCAGCCAGGCCGTGAGCGTGGCGCCGAGACCGAACCGACCGAGACGGCGGTTGCCCGCCAGCACCTGAGCGGACCCCGGAAGAAGAAGGTTCATCGCGATGAGCCACCACCCGCGTTTCGACATCATCCCGGGGTCGGTGGAGTCCGGGTGCCGCAGCGGCCGGGTCTCGATGATCGGGCGCTGTCGTGCGCGCGGAGGCGCAAGGGTCACAGCGAGTCCTTCAGCCGTTCGTTCTTCGCCGCGACCTGCGACTCGAGATCGGCCGCGTAGGCCTCGACCCGGTCGGCGAGCTCCGCGTCGGCGGCGCCGAGGATGCGGGCGGCCAGGAGGCCGGCGTTGCGGGCCCCGCCGATCGAGACGGTCGCCACGGGGATCCCCGCCGGCATCTGCACGATCGACAGCAACGAGTCCATGCCGTCGAGGTACGCGAGCGGCACGGGAACACCGACCACGGGCAGCGGCGTCATCGACGCGAGCATCCCGGGCAGATGGGCCGCTCCGCCGGCCCCCGCGATGATCACGCGGAGCCCTCGCGCGCGGGCCTCCCGCGCATACGACATGAGCTTGTCGGGCGTGCGGTGCGCCGAGACCACCTCGACCTCGTGCGGGATCCCGAAGTCCGTCAGGGCCTGTGAGGCGTCACTCATGACGCGCCAGTCGGAGTCGGACCCCATGACGACGCCGACCACGGGCGCAGCGGAGGAGTGAAGTGGCTCTGTCACCAGAACAGGCTACGGGCTCGCGCTGGGAGAACACCCCAGCGGCACGCGGCTGCGTCCAGGTCCCGTCCGCCTCGCGTCACGCGAAGTGCGCGGCGGCCGCCCGAGCGACGTACACCGCGTCGTCCAGGTCCTCCCCGGCGACGTTGACGTGTCCGACCTTGCGACCCGGACGCGGCGCCTTGCCGTACGTGTGGATCTTGGCGCCGGGGTGCTTCGCCATCGCCGACGCGAAGCGCTCGTCGAGCGTGGCGCCGATCGGGCCGCCGAGGATGTTCACCATCACCGACCACGACGCGCGAGGAGCGGTGCTGCCCAGCGGCAGGTCGGCGACCGCGCGCAGGTGCTGCTCGAACTGTCCGGTCACGGCGCCGTCCTGGCTCCAGTGCCCGCTGTTGTGCGGACGCATGGCCAGTTCGTTGACGAGGATGCGCTCGTCGTCGGTCTCGAACAGCTCGACCGCGAGCATGCCGGTGACGCCGAGACCCTCCGCGATGGTGCGTCCGATCCCCTCCGCCACCTCGACCAGCCGATCGCCGGCGGCCGGGGCGGGCGCGATGACCTCGGCGCACACCCCATCGCGCTGGACGGTCTCGACCACGGGGTACGCGATCATCTCTCCCCCGCTGCGCCGGGCGACCTGCTGGGCGAGCTCGCGGACGAACGGCACGAGCTCTTCAGCGAGCAGTGCCTCCCCCTCACCGAGGGCGTCCAGCCAGTCCCGTGCGTCGTCGGCGGAGCGGACGACGCGCACGCCCTTGCCGTCGTAGCCGCCCCGCGGGGTCTTGACCACGGCCGCGCCACCCTGGGCGTCGAGGAAGGACTGCAGCTCGGCGACGTTCCGCACCGCCGCCCACTCGGGTTGCGGCACCCCGAGGTCGGCGAGACGGGCACGCATCGCGAGCTTGTCCTGGGCGAACTGGAGCGCATCGGGCCCCGGGTGCACCGCGACGCCGTCGGCGACGAGGGCCCGCAGCACGTCCTGCGGCACGTGCTCGTGATCGAAGGTGATGACGTCGACGCCCTCGGCGAACGCGCGGACCGTCGCGAGGTCGCGGTAGTCGCCGACGGCCGTGGCCGCGAGCCCGGCGGACATGCCCTCGTCCTCCGCGAGCACCCGCAGGTCGATCCCGAGCTCGACCGCCGGAGCGATCATCATCCGTGCCAGCTGTCCTCCGCCGATCACGCCAACGCGCAACGCCATGTGCCGCCTCCATTCGTTGGTCCCATTCTTCCGCACTCGAGGGCGCGCGAGGGACCGCGGGTCAGAGGGCGTCGGTGTCGTCGGCGGTGGCCTGTGCGTCGCGGTGCGCGAGGATCTGCCCGACCTCGATCTGGTCCGCCAGCGTCTCGTGCACCAGGGTCACGTTCGGGACGTTCGGCAGCCGCAGCGGAGCGTCGACGCCGTTGGACAGCGTCACGGTGCCGCACCCCCACAGGCGCTGGAGCGGTCCGCGGCGCACCCCGATCGTGTACCCACGCGCGTGCGACATCTCCCTGCGCTGCCGGGAACCGATGCCCTGATGCGCGATCACCCGTCGCGTCGTGATGGTGGTGGTGCGCGAGTACCAGACGACGAAGGGGACCACGACCGCGAGCAGGACCACGGCGCCGGCTGCGGCGAGCAGCATCCAGTTCTCGAACCCGGCCGGCAGGTTGCCGTACAGGTAGGCAGTGAGCCCGAACGTCGCGATGAGCACCACTGCGGACCAGAACAGGCGTCGCGCGTGGCTACGGAAGCGCGCGATCAGCAGCTCTTCGGCGGGGGCCCCGGGCGGCGGCATCAGCGGCCGCCCGCCGAGCGTCACGGGCTGGGTCACCCCACCATTGTGCCCCGGGACACCGACAACGCCGGTCGCCGGGCGGCGTGTCCCGCGTCACGCGGGCCGCACGTGCACCACGTCGCCCGCGGAGACCGCGCGCGTCGCGCCGTCGGCGACCACGAGCAGCCGCCCGTCCGGGTCGAGGGCGCCGGCGGTTCCTTCGAGAGAGCTGCCGTCGGGCAACGAGACGCGCACCGCCTGGCCGACGGTCGCACAGCGCGCCGTCACCGCGGCGTGCAGGCCACTGGTGAGGGCGTCCTCCCCCGCGGCGAGCGCGGTCAGCCACCGGTCGAGCCCCGTGAGGTAGGTGACGAGCAGCAGGTCCTCGTCGACGGCGGCGTCCTGCGCTGCGAACGAGGTGGCTGTCGGCACCGGCAGCTGTTCCCGCGACATGCGCGTGTTCACCCCTGCGCCGACCACCACGGCGTCGGCAGTCGCCTCCGCCAGGATCCCGGAGATCTTCGCACCGTCGACCAGCACGTCATTGGGCCACTTCACGGCGACCTCGCAGGCGGGCAGCTGTGCGGCGACCGCATCGGCCAGTGCGAGCCCGGCGGCGAGCGGGATCCAGCCGCGAACAGCCGGATCACGGGGAAGGTCACGGAGGAGCACCGAGACCGCGAGCGCGGTACCGGCGGGCGCGACCCAGGTGCGATCCAGGCGTCCGCGCCCCGCCGTCTGATCCTCCGTGACGAGCACGGACAGGTGCGGCCAGGCCCGCTGATCTGCCGCGGAAGCGCGCAGGTCGGCATTCGTCGAGCCGGTGGCCTCGACGACCACGAGCCGGGAGGCGACTGCGGCGGTGCGCGGCAGATCGAGGCTCATGCGTCCTCGTCCTCGGCTTCCTCGTCGTCGTCGTTCTGATCGTCGCGCACGGTTCCCACCTCGTGGGCGCGCCAGCGATCCCACTCCTGCATGAGCTGTTCGATCGCCCCGTGGAACTTGGCGGTCGCGACTCCAGGGGTGGTGTCGCCGAAGTAGTGCTGCACCCACATGCGCAGCCGCGCGACGGCCGCCTCGTCGGCCCGCACCCGGTCGACCTCGGAGACGATGTCAGTCGCACCCTCGACCGTCAGCCACTCGCAATCGGAGAGGTAGCCGGTGGTGTCGACGGCGGCCTCCGGGTCGACGGGGCGGGTGATCATCAGCGGCTTGCCGGCTGCGAGCCGGTCGTAGACCATCGCGGAGATGTCGACCACCGCGACATCGGCCGCCGAAAGCTGCCACCCCAGCTCGGGACCGTCGTCGTACACGTGCTGCGCGGCGGGATCGGCCGCGTTGGCGGCGGCGATCGCCGCGAGGATCCGGCGGTGCGCGGCACCGTAGGCCTCGTCCACCACACCGCTGCGCGGATGGGGCCGGTAGATCACACGATGACGGCCGCTCGCGAGCAGCGCCGACACGAGCGCCTCGCCGTGCGAGGCGATCGACCCGTAGTGGGCGCTCGGCCGGTCGCCCTCCCACGTCGGCGCGTAGAGCACCACGATCCTGTCGTCGGGTGCGTAGGGCAGCACGCCCGAGTAGTGGTCGGCCTGCGGGCGGCCGATCTCGATCGTGCGACGGTCCACGTCGTAGTCCCACAGCGTGCGCGACAGCCGGTCGCGGGCGGCCTGCCCTGCCACGAACGCCCAGTCGTACGCCTTGTACTGGTTCGTGGTCATGTACATCTTGTCGGACTCGCCGTGGTTGATGAACACGTGCCAGCGGCGACCGTAGCGGAACATCTGGAAGTTCCGGGTGTTCTGGTTGACGTACAGCACGATGCGGATGTCTTGCGTCGCGATGAAACGCTCCAGATCGCGCACCTTCGGCACGAACGCGACGGGAGGCGCATCTTCGTCGAGCAGCTTCTCGGCTCCCGTTGCCTGGCGCGAGAGCACCACGACGGGCCAGCGCTTCGAGAGCTCCGCGAGGGGGCGGTACCACTGGCGCATCTGGTACATGTTGACCGCACCGTCGGCGAAGTACACCGCGATCTGGAAGTGCTCGGGCGGATAGGGTTCCCGTTCGGCGAGCCGACGGCGCACGCGCTGCACGGCAGAGCGGGACTCGAGTGCCCGTCGCAGCAGACGGTAGGCCTTCTTCGCATCAGACAGTGCACCCATCCCTCCAGGATAGTTCGTCGCTCGCGCCCCTCCCGGCGGAGGGACGCGAGCGGTGGACAGCCCTCAGCCAGCGAGGGAGCCGCCGTGACATGATCGACGTGTGCCCCCAGAGAAGACGACCGACCCCGCGACCGGAGTGTCGTTCGTGATGCCGGTGCTCAACGAGCGCGCCTACCTTCGGCACGCGGTCGAGTCCGTCCTCGCGCAGGAGGTCGGGGGTCCGACCGAGCTGGTCCTCGCTCTCGGGCCCTCCTCCGACGGCACGACCGAGCTGGCACGCGGTCTGGCCGCCGCCGACGATCGCATCCGGCTCGTCGAGAACCCCGCCGCCCACATCCCGGTCGGACTCAACGCCGCCATCCGCGCAAGCCGCTACCCCACGATCGTCCGGGTCGACGCGCACTCCGAACTCGCCCCCGGCTACGCGGCCCACGCCCTGCAGACGCTCGCACGCACGGGAGCGGCGAACGTGGGCGGCGTCATGCACGCGGAGGGCCGCACGCCGTTCCAGAAGGCCGTCGCCCGGCTCTACAACTCCCCCGTCGGACTCGGCGGAGGCGCGTACCACGGAGGCCGCACCGAGGGCGAGGCCGAGTCGGCCTACCTCGGGGTGATGCGCCGCGCGGTGCTCGACGAGGTCGGCCTGTTCGACGAGACCATCCGCCGCGGCGAGGACTGGGAGCTCAACCTGCGCATCCGGCAGGCGGGCCACGCGGTCTGGTTCGACCCGGAGCTGTCCGTCACCTACTGGCCGCGCGAGAACTGGCTGCGCCTGGCGCGACAGTTCCGGGCGACCGGGGCGTGGCGTGGGGAGCTCGTCCGGCGGTTCGGCCGCAGCAACGGCCTCCGCTACTTCGCGCCGCCCGCCCTCGTGCTGCTCGTGGTGCTGGCGGTGGTCGTCGGCGTGCTGCAGCTCACGGGCGTGCTCGGCGGGGTGGCGTCGATCCTGGCGTCCGTGCTCGTCTACGGGCCGATCGTCCTGTACGTCCTGCTCGTGGTGGCCGTCGCCTGTGCGCGCGGCGGCGGAGACCTGCGGCAACGGCTGTGGACTCTCGCGGTGCTGCCCACCATGCACCTGTCCTGGGGGCTCGGGTTCCTGACCGGCGTGCTGCGCGGTGCCAGAGACACGGTGGACGCCTCGCGCCTGGGCAGCCGCAACACGCCGCTGCCCTGACCTAGGGGGTGATCAGCGGGTCACGAACCCCAGGTCGAGGATGCGGTCAACGACCCGTCGCGCCGCGTGCCCGTCGTCGCGCGTGTTGAACTGCCGACGCCACGCCGCATAGCGCTCCGCGTACCTCTGCTCGTGCTCGGGATCGTCGAGCGCCGCCACCAGCTCGTCCTGCGTGCGCACCAGCGGACCGGGAGCCCGCTCGGCGAGGTCGAAGTAGAACCCGCGCAGCTGCCCGCGGTAGTGGTCGAGGTCGGGGACCAGGAAGTAGAGCGGCTTGCCGGTCACGCTGAAGTCGAACATCACCGACGAGTAGTCGGTGACGAGGGCGTCGGCGGCGAGCAGCAACTGGGATGTCTCCGGGTAGCCCGTGACATCGATCACACGGGCCCCTGCCCTGTCCCTCCCCTGCTCGAGCGTGCGGGAGTGCCCGCGGACGAGCACCACCGCGTTCGCCTGACGGGCGAGGAGCTCGGGGTCGACGAAGTCGACCATCTCCGCGCGGTCGTCACGCCAGGTGGGCGCGTACAGCAGCACGCGCTCCTCGTCGCCGATGCCGAGCGCCGCACGCACCGCCGCAGGGTCGCCCGTGATCAGCGCGTCGTTGCGGGGGTAGCCGTCGACCCAGATCGGACGACCGAAGAACGCGTAGGCCTTGCGGAGGATGCGCTCGGCGTAGGTGTTCTGCGCCAGCAGCACGTCCCACCGCCGCGATTCCTTCACCACGGCCGCCATGCGGCGCGGGTCGAAGCCGGGGCGGTGCAGGGCGAGCCGCTTGAGCGGGGTGCCGTGCCACGTCTGCAGCACCTTCTGTCCCGGCTTGCGCGCGAACCGTCGGCGCAGCCAGTCGTTCACTATCAGCAGACGTGCGGCACCGCGGGCACGCCACCACTCCGGGCTGCCCTCCACCACCGCGATCGCACCATCGGGCACGGCGACCGACAGATCGACCACGCTCCAGTAGCGCCGCACCTCCGGCGCCCGCTGCGCGAGCTCGCGGTCGATGGCCCGCGGGTTGCAGCCGACGCTGCGGCCGTAGAAGCTCTCGAAGAACACCGCGTTCTCGGTGCCGCCGGCCTGCGACACGTAGCGCTCCTCGAGCGTCGATCGCCCCTCCGGGGTGTCGTACACCGGATCGATCGGCGCCGCGATGCGCACCGTGGCGCCGTCGACCGCGATCCGCACGCCACGCAGCACGACGGGAGCGATGCGGAGTTCCGTCACATCCACGCCCTCGATCGACAGCGCGTACTCGCCCGACGGCAGCGGCAGCTCGGGCCCGCCCCACCGCGACGCCTGCAGCGGGAACGTCGCCTTCCACGTCTTGCCGCCACCGGTCAGGCGGGCGGACACCCGTGCCCGCGGTCCTGCGAGCTCGGCGATACCGGGTCGCTGGCCGGGCCCGGCGATGATCAGCGCCTCCGCCTCGACATCGATGCGGGCCGTCGTCATGCTGCTCCCTTCGGCGCGGGCACACCCCGCGAGCGGATCGCCCGGTAGACGCGACGGGTGTTCTCCCCGTCGCGGAACGCGTGCATCTCCGCGCTGAGCGTAGCGGACCGCGTCGCGGCATCGGCGAAGGCGGCGGGATCCCCCAGGAGCGCGTCGAGCTCTGACAGCAGCGCCTGCCATCCCTCGGCCGCACCGGTCGTGGCGACATCCGCGTAGCGTCCATAGAAGCCGCGGGTGCGGGCGTACTCCTCCGCGTCGGGCGCCAGGAACGCGACCGGCATGCGCAGCAGTCCGACGTCGTACGCCAGCGACGAGTAGTCCGTGACCAGCACGTCGACCGCGGCGAGAGCCGGTGTTACATCGGGGAGCACCGCGCTCGGCAGCATCCGGACCCTGGCGGTCGGCAGGGGCGGCGCGTAGGAGCCGGCGCCCAGGGGGTGCGACCGCACCAGGAGCACAGCATCGTGGCGCTCCAGCAGCCGCACGACCTCGATCCACTCCTGAGCGGTCGGGACGGACGGATCGGGAGCGCCGTCACGCCACGTCGGCGCATACAGCAGCACCCGAGCGGCGGGCGGCAACTCCCCCGCGGCACCGGCCAGCACGGCGCGCGCCGCCGCGCGGCGTTCCGTCTCGGTGCCGGCCGAGAGCACGTCCACCCGCGGCTCGCCGGTCACCACGACCCGGTCGTCGCCCAGTCCGAATGCCGACTCCAGGCGCCCGCGGGCCCGGTCGGACGCCGCGGGCAGCACACGGATGCGCTGCGCCGTTGCGCGGTAGAGCACCCCGATGAGGCGCCGCAGCAGCGGGGCACCCGGAACCGGCGGAACCTGTGTCGTCGCGGGCGAGTCGAGCCCGATGCGCTTGAGCGGGATGCCGTGCCACAGCTGCACCACGAACGCACCGCCGTTCGCGTACCGGTTCACATCACCGAGTCCGTGCGTGACCACGACGACTCCGGCCCGCGCGGTCGCCCACCAGCCGCGCAGCCCCGAGCGGGGAACGGTGCGGATGCCCAGCGCAGCGGCGTCGCGCGCCTCGCGGTCGTCGGCCGTGAGCCAGAGCGTGTCGTGACCGAGAGCGGCGGCGTGACGCTGGAGCGCAAGAGCTCCGTCGCCGATCCCGGCGCCGCAGCCGAAGACCCAGCGCCGGCCCCGGGGGACGAGCAGTGTGCCGAGGCGTCCGAGGGCGTACAGCGGGATGCGGAGCAGCTTGGCCGCATTGCCGGTGCCGAAAGAGAAGGACGCCACCCCGCGAGCCTATCGCGCGAGGTGGCGTCCCTCCGTCCGGAGCAGGGTGCCTCAGCCGGCGAGCGTCCCGAGCGTCAGGTCGACGTCGTACTCCTTGCCGCCGCGCACGTAGGTGACGGTGGCTTTGCTGCCCGCAGCCGCCGCGCGCACCTGCGCGGTGAGGTCGGTTGCGCCCGTGATGGGGACGCCGTTGAACTCGGTGACCACGTCATCGGCCTTCAGACCGGCGTCCGCCGCGGCGCCCCCGGGCGTGACGTCGGCGATGTACGCCCCGGACACCGTGGCTCCCTCAACACCCGAGGCGTCGCGGACCGAGGCGCCGAGCAGCCCGTGCGTGGCGGCACCGTCGGCGATGATCTCCTCGGACACGCGCTTGGCGATGTTCGAGGGGATCGCGAAGCCGATGCCGATCGATCCCGAGTCCTCGGAGTTGCCCGAGCTGGCGATCGCGACGTTGATCCCGATCAGCTCGCCCTTGCTGTTGACGAGCGCACCGCCGGAGTTGCCGTGGTTGATCGCGGCGTCCGTCTGGATCACGGCCACCGAGATGGAGTCCGTCATCTGCTGGCCGCCGCTGCCCGGGATGTCGAACTGGAACGGGCCCTGGCCCTCCTGTGGCGACTGCTGCTCCGGCGCATCCTCGGACGAGGAGTCCGGCAGCGCCGACGAGGCGATCTGGATGCTGCGGTTCAGCGCGCTCACGATACCGGTCGTGACCGAGTTCGCCAGGCCGAGCGGGGCGCCGAGCGCGACCGCGGTGTCTCCGACGTTGAGCTTCGACGAGTCGGCGAACTCGATCGGGGTGAGGTCCTTCGCGTCGGTGAGCTTGATGACCGCGAGGTCGTAGATCGGGTCGGTGCCCACGACCGTGGCGTCGTAGATGCGGCCGTCCGATGCGGTCACCCGGATGGTCGGGTCGGCCACGGCACCGCCGAGCGTCACGACGTGCGTGTTGGTGAGCACGTAGCCGTCCTTGCTGATGATCACGCCGGAGCCGCTGCCGGCCTCCTGCGATCCCGCGACCTCGATCGTGACGACGGAGGGGAGGGCGGCGGTGGCGACGGCCGTGGTCTCGTTGACCGATCCGGGGTTGTTCACGGTGACGGTCTGCGGGCCCTGCGCGGTGCCGGACGACGGGCGATCCTGCAAGCCCGTGAGAAGCGCACCGCCGCCGAACCCGGCGACACCTCCCACGAGGGCGGCCGCCACGACGAACGCGGCGATGCGCGTTCCTCCGCGGGACTTCTCCTTCGTCGCCGCGGGGGCGTTGCCGTCGGACGGCGCGTGGGCGCCGGAGGGCGCGGTGGCGGGGACGCCGAATGCGGCGCCCGGAGCGTTCGGGGTCGAGCCCGGCGCGGCGAGGCCGTGCGGAACCGGCGCGACGATCGGGGCGACCGGGGCGTGCGACGCGAACGTCGACGGCACCTCGTGTCCCTGCGCGGGCGCGGGCCCCGACGTGTGGTTCGCGTTCGGTGCGGTCGGGCCGGCGGCGGTCGAGTGGCCGTCGCCGGACGGGATCGGCGGGACGGGCGGGGTGGGCACGGCATCGCTCGACGCGGGTGCGGTGTGGTCCTGGGGGTTGTCTTCGTTCATGGTGTCTGCTCCTTCGACGCCCCTTCAGGATGGCGCGTGTGCCTGTGCGTTTCGTATGTCGAGCGTGAGTTTCGGCTATGGCCTTAGCCTGTTCTTCATGAGTGTCATACCCGGCGCATGGCAGCGCACGGCGGCCGGTGCGGGCCTGCTGTCCGCAGACGGGACCGTCGCGCCCACCATCTTCGCAGAGATGTCCGCCGCGGCGGCCAGAACCGGCGCGATCAACCTCGGCCAGGGCTTCCCCGACGAGGACGGGCCGGCGGAGGTGCTCGAGGCAGCGAGGGCAGCGATCGCCTCCGGCGCCAATCAGTACCCGCCGGGACGAGGCGTCCCCGACCTGCTCACCGCGATCTCCGAGCACCAGCGGCGGTTCTACGGTCTCGAGGTCGACCCGGACACCGAGGTCATCGTCACAGCCGGCGCGACCGAGGCGCTCACCGCGACGCTCTTGGCACTGATCGACGGCCCCGACGACGAGGTCGTGGTGTTCGAGCCGTACTACGACTCCTACGCCGCAGCGGTCGCCCTGGCCGGGGCCCGGCTGCGGACCGTCCCCCTGCGCGCGCCGGACTTCCAGCCCGATCTCGCACAGCTCGCCGCGACCGTCACCGACCGCACGCGCCTCATCCTCGTCAACGACCCCCACAATCCGACCGGAGCGGTGTTCGGCCCCGCGGTGCTGGCCGAGATCGTCCGGCTGGCTGAGCTCCACGACGCCGTCATCGTCACCGACGAGGTGTACGAGCATCTGACCTTCGACGGCCCGCACACGCCGATCGCGACCCTGCCCGGCGCGGCCGAGCGCACGCTGACCATCTCGTCCGCGGGCAAGACCTTCTCGGCCACGGGATGGAAGATCGGCTGGGTGCACGGACCTGCGGCGCTCATCACCGCCGTCCTGACCGTGAAGCAATACCTCACGTATGTGAACGGCTCACCGTTCCAGCCGGCTGTGGCACGGGGACTCCGCCTCGACGACGCGTTCTTCCGCGACGCCACCACCACGCTGGCCCACAAGCACGAGATCCTCGGGGACGGCCTGCGCGCCGCGGGCTTCGTGGTGCACGCGCCCCGGGGCGGCTACTTCACGGTGGCCGACGCCAGCGCACTCGGCGGGTCGGATGCCGCGGCGTTCTGCCGCACCCTCCCGGAGCGGGCGGGCGTCGTCGCGATTCCTCTCACGGCCTTCGTGTCGGCCGAGCATCGGGCCGACTACGCCGGACTCGTGCGTTTCGCCGCCTGCAAACGCACCGAGGTGCTCGAGGAGGCCGCCCGCCGCCTCGCCTCCGCCTGACGCGGGTCCTCAGCGCGGCACGACGTCGTAGCGGCGCAGGCGCAGCGCCGGGTTCACCTGCCGCACCCGCTCGACGGCCGAGCGCTCCATCACGCCGACCGCCATGCCGGGCGCGCTGCCCACTCCGGCCAGGACGACCCCCTGCGGATCCACGATCTGCGAATGCCCGACTCCGATCGGTGCCGGGTGATCGGCCGCCACCGCATAGACCGTGTTCTCGATCGCGCGTGCCGCGAGCAGCGTCGTCCAGTGATGCTCCTTGAGCGGACCGCGCACCCACTCCGCCGGGACGACCAGTGCGTCGACGCCCGCGACCGCCAGGAGCCGGGCGACCTCGGGGAACCGGAGGTCGTAACAGGTGAGCAGCCCGAAGCGCAGCCCAGCGACCTCGAACACCGCGGGCTCCGTCAGCTCGCCGGCCTCGATCCAGTCGGACTCGGTCTGACCGAAGGCGTCGTACAGGTGCTGCTTCCGGTAGACCGCGAGCACGCCGCTCCCGTCCACGGCCACGACGGCGTTGCGCACGTGCCCCTCGGTGGACGCCCGCTCCACGAGCCCGGCGACGATCACGACCGCGTACTCCCCCGCGAGAGCGGTGAGCGTGGACACAAAGTCGCCGTCGAGTGTCTCCGCGTGCGTGGCGAGACTCTCGTCGAGCGGGTCGACGAAGTAGCTCGCGTACTCGGGGAACACGACGAGCTTCGCGCCACGCGCCGCCGCCTCGGCGGTGAGCGCCGCGATCGTGTCGCGGTTGTCCTCGCGGGAGGCGGTCGGGGCGAACTGGCACACGGCGACGGCGACGGCGGTCTCGGACATGGCCCCATCCTCTCGCACCCCCGGGACTCCCGCGCTCGATTCGACGACCCTCGGAATCCGTGATAAGTTACTTCTTGTGCCGCGGGGTGGAGCAGTTCGGTAGCTCGCCGGGCTCATAACCCGGAGGTCGCAGGTTCAAATCCTGTCCCCGCAACAAGAGAAGGCCCCTGATCAGGAGAAATCCGATCAGGGGCCTTCGCCTTTCCCTGCGCGCGCTGGCCCCGCCCGCCCTCTGTCCGTCCGGCGGATACGCGAATGGGCGCCCCCGCAGGGACGCCCATTCGTCTCAGCCTCGCAGGATCACTGCCCCGCGGCGCCCTCCAGCTCCAGGAGCTTCTCGACGGCCGCCGTGAGGCGCTTGTCGGCCTCACCGAACTTCTCGAGGTCACCCTCGGCCAGCGCGGCCTGCCGGTCGAGCAGGGCCTGCTGCGCGGCAGCCAGCGCGTCGGCCTGGGCGTCCGTCGGCGCGGTCGGCTCGGTCGGGGTCTCCCCCGTGTCCGGATCCGTCGTGCCCGGATCGGTGCCCGGATCCGTCGGCTCGACCTCGTCATCACCGCCGGTGGCGCCGGAGTCCCCGCCGAACAGCGTGTCGAGCGCCTCGGTGAGCGTGTTCTCGAAAGCGACCCGGTCGCCGAACGCGACCAGCACCTTCTGCAGACGCGGCAGCTGCGTGCCCTCCGACGACTGCACGTACACCGGCTGCACGTAGAGCAGACCGCCGCCGACGGGCAGCGTGAGCAGGTTGCCGTAGATCACCTCGGACTCCCCCTGCTGGAGGAGGTTCAGTTGGGGCACCACGGCGGTGTCCGAGTTGTAGGTGTTCTGCACCTGACCGGGGCCGGGCACCGTGGTGTCGGTGTCGATCTCGAGCATGCGCAACTGCCCGTACCCGTCGGCCTTCACGCCCTTCTCCGACCCGGCGTCCGAGTCCACCGCGAGGTAGCCCATCAGCACGTCTCGGCTGCCTCCCGCGCCCTGCGACGCCGGGATGAAGGTCGAGAACATCGAGAACCGGGGCTGGTCCTGACCGGGCATCTGCATCGTCAGGTAGTACGGCGGCTGCAGCATCGCCTCGCTGCGCGGGTCGTTCGGCGTCTGCCAGCGGTTGTCCTGCTGCGCGAACGAGCCGGCCTTGTCGACGTGGTAGATGCCGAGGATGTCGCGCTGCACCTTGAACAGGTCGGTCGGGTAGCGCACGTGGCTCATGAGCTCGCCCGACATGTCGCTGATCGGCTTGAGCGTCGACGGGTACACCTTCTGCCACGTCTGCAGCACCGGGTCCTCCTCGTCCCACGCGTAGAGCGTGACCGAGCCGTCGTAGGCGTCGACGGTGGCCTTGACCGAGTTGCGGATGTAGTTGATGTCGTCGATCGCGAGCGAGGGCGAGGTGACGTTCGAGTCGGCGATCGCGTCGGACAGGCTCACGCTCGTCGAGTACGGGTACGTGGAGCTGGTGGTGTAGCCGTCCACGATCCAGACGATGCGACCGTCCACGACGCTCGGGTACGGGTCGCTGTCGAGCTCGAGGTACGGAGCGACCTTCTGCACGCGCGTCTTCGGGTCGCGGTCGTACAGGATCTGCGACTCGTCGTTCACCAGGTTCGAGAACAGGATCTGCTCCGACTGGAACTTCAGCGCGTAGAGCAGCTTCGTGAACGTGTCGCCGATCTTCGGACCGCCGTCGCCGTCGAAGGTCGTCTTCGTCTCGCTCGAGCCGTCCTTGCCGCGCGGGTAATCGATCTCCGCCGGCTCGGAGCCCTCCGGGGCGCCGACGATGGAGTACTCCGGGGAGTTCTCGCCGAAGTAGACGCGCGGCTCGAAGTTCTCGCGGTCGGTCAGGAAGCCCGAGCTCGGGATGCCGCGCTCGAGGAACACCGGCTCACCGTCGCTCGTGCGCTGGTTGCCCGCCGCGGCCACGAGGCCGTAACCGTGGGTGTAGACCGCGACGCGGTTGTTCCAGTTGTCGCCGTCGCCGAGGCCCGACATGTCGAGGTCGCGCACCGAGACCACCGTGTCCTGCATGACGCCGTCGATCTCATAGCGGTCGACGTCCATCGTGGTCTGGAACTGGTAGTAGCCGCGGTACTGCTCGAGCTGACGCACGGTCGGCGGGATGACCTTCGGGTCCATGATGCGGATCGACGCCGTGGTCTCGGCGTCGGCCCGCAGCTGGCCGGCCGCCGCATCGGTCTCGGCCTCGAAGGCGGTGGTCTCGAGGTTCGCGACCCCGTAGGCCTCCTTCGTGCCGTCGATGTTCCGCTGGTAGTACTCCGCCTGGTACGCGTTCTGGTTCGGCTTCACCTGGAAGGTGGTGACCACCCAGGGGTAGCCGACGCCCACGACCAGCGAGGCCACGATGAGCAGCGCCGTCGCGGCGAGCGGGAACCGCCAGCGCCCGATGACGGCCGTGACGAAGAAGAGGATCGCGACCACGGCGGCGATGATCGCGAGGATCGCCAGGCCGGGGATCGTCGCGTTCACACCGGTGTACGCGGCACCCGTGATGCGGTCGTCCGGCGTGACGAGGG
The DNA here is from genome assembly GCF_004794315.1 of Microbacterium sp. PF5. Taxonomy (NCBI): domain Bacteria; kingdom Bacillati; phylum Actinomycetota; class Actinomycetes; order Micrococcales; family Microbacteriaceae; genus Microbacterium; species Microbacterium sp. PF5. The sequence continues at coordinate 63,822 of NZ_SSDQ01000066.1, forward strand.
TCTTGAAGCGGTCGAGCCAGAGGCTCGCGGCCTGCACCAGGAGATAGAGACCGGCGATCACGGCGAGCTGGATGCGCGCCGGCTTGGAGATGCGCAGCTCGCCCTGGCCGATGCGCACGGAGCCGTACAGGTACGACACGAGCGCGGTGACCAGCAAGCACAGCAGCAGCACGGCCGACACGAACGCGAGCAGGATCGAGTAGAACGGCATCGCGAACATGTAGAAGCCCGTGTCGACGCCGAACTGCGGGTCGACCGTGTCGGTGGCGACACCGTTCGCCCAGAGCCACACCGTCTTCCAGTTGCCCGCCGCCGCGAAGCCCGCGAACAGTCCGAAGAAGATGGGCATGCCCCACATGGCCAGGCGGCGCAGCGGCTCGATGACCTCCTGATAGCGGTCGAGCTGCGAGCTCAGACGCACGTAGACCGGGCGCAGACGGTAGGCCAGCTGGATGACGACGAACAGCGGGACCGCCATGCCGAGGAAGCCGACGACGAACATCACCGCCGTCGCGATCCACTGCGTGGTCAGCACGCCGGTGAACCCGACCTGGTCGAACCAGAGGAATTCGGTGTAGAGCGAAGCGAAGACGAAGAACGCCGCGATCAGCGCGGCGATGATCACCAGCGAGATGCCGAGGATTCGTCGAGAGGTTCGTGGCGTGGCCGGGTTCGGGGCTGAGGTCGAGGTCACCCCTCCATCCTAGGCACGGGCGGCTGTGCGCAGGCTGTCACGCCGGTCACGGCGACGTCACGGCGCGGAAGGCCACCCGGCTCAGGTGGCCGGGATCTCGCACGTCGGGAGTCCGCTCGTGTCCCCGCCGTCCGCGATGACGTCCAACGCCGCCAGCGACTCCTCCAGCGTCGCCGTCCGGATCACCTGCAGGCCATCGGGCACGTGCCCGACCACCTCGTCGCAGTTCGACGCCGGAGCCAGGAAGTAGTCGGCACCCGCGTCGCGCGCACCGTAGAGCTTCTGCCGGATGCCGCCGATGGGGCCGACGTCGCCCTCCGCGTCGATCGTGCCCGTTCCCGCGACGTCCTTGCCGCCGTTGAGCTCGCCGGGCGTGAGCGTGTCGATGATGCCCAGCGCGAACATCATGCCGGCGCTCGGGCCGCCCACGTTGTCGAGCTGGATGGTCACGTCGATCTCGAAGTCGTAGTCGGTGCGCAGGGTGATGCCGACCAGCCAGGTCGTGGTCCCGCCCTCCTCGTGCTTCTCGGGCGTCACCTCCACCACCTGCTCCGCGCCATCGCGCTGCACGGTGAGGGCGACGGGGTCGCCACCCGCATCCTGGATCGCCTCGCGCAACCGGGTGGCCGAGGTGACGGGCGTGCCGTCGACCGCGGTGATCACATCGTCGGGTTCCAGCAGTCCGTTGGCCGGCGAGTCCTCGACCGCGTCCACGACGACCACCTGCGCGCCGGTGTCGTAGCCGAGCTCGTTGAGCGCTGCAGCCGTGGCCTCATGCTGCGAGTCGACCATGAGCGTCGCGTTGCGCTCGTCGCGCTGCTCCGTGGTCACCCCCTCCGGGAACACGGAGTCGAGCGGGACGACCGCCCGCGAGGAGTCGAGCCAGGCCAGCGCGAGCTCGAACCAGCTGGGCGTGCGCTCGCGGTTGCCGACCACCTGCACCGTCGTGAGGTCGAGCGTGCCACCCGTCTCGTACGTCTCCGCACCCTCCACGCTGATCAGCGGCACCTGCTCGCCGTCGGCGTTCTTGGCGGTGCCGAGGGTGTCGTACACGGGACCGGGACGCTGGATCACGTACGGCGACGGCAGGAAGGTGAGCACCGCCAGGGCGGCGAGCGCGACGATCAGCGCCCAGACACCGAGTCCGAGCTTTCCTGCGCGCGGTCGTTCCACAGCATTCCTCCGTCGTTCGCGAGCGGCGTACAGCGATCTGCCCGCACCGGGGTCACGCACTGAAACCTGTGACTAGCGTAGATGCCACGGCTACAGACGTGCTGAGAGGGCGAGCGACATGGCAGACAACGACCCGAACCCGGAGGACTTCCAGGAGTTCCTGCGCCGGATGCTCTCGAATCAGGGCGGCGGCGACATCGACCCGGAAGCGCTGCGGGACGCCTTCCAGGGCATGGACGGGTTCACGCTCGACCCCGCGATGATGCAGACGATCATGGCGCAGCTCCAGGGGGCGTTCGGCGGCGACCCGTGGGAGAACGCCCTGCGGCAGGCGCTGCACATCGCCAACCGCGAGGGCCAGGGCATCTCCGACGGCTCGCGCACCTCGATCGCGGACTCCTTCGCGCTCGCCACCCTCTGGCTCGGCGAGGCGACCACGATCTCCGAGCTCGCCGAGGCGCCCACCGCCATGACCCGCGGCGAGTGGGTCGAGAAGACGTTGCCGGTGTGGAAGGAAATCGCCGGCCCCGTGTCGACCAGCATCGCCGACGCGCTGACCTCGGCCCTGGACACGCAGGTGCCGGAGGAGATGCGCGGCGTGGTGCAGGGCGCGGGGCGGCTGATGCGCGGACTCGGCGGCTCGGTGTTCGCCGCGCAGTTCGGTCAGGTGCTGGGCAACCTGTCGCTCGAGGTCGTTTCGGGCGGTGACGTGGGGATCCCGGTGCTCCCCGCCGGCACCGCGGCCGTGATCCCGCAGAACCTGACCGCGTTCGGCGAGGGCCTGGAGATCCCGGAGGACCAGATCGCGCTGTACCTCGCGACGAGGGAGCTGGCGTACGCCCGGCTGTACCGGCACGCCAAGTGGCTGCACCTGCACGTGATGGCGCAGATCACCGACTTCGCCCGCGGCGTGACGGTGGACGTCGACGCCCTGGAGGACGTGGCGAGCCGGCTCGACCCCTCCGACCCGGAGGAGCTGCGCGCCGCGATCGAGGGCGGCGCGCTGCTGCCCACCCAGACCGAGGCCCAGCGCGAGGCGCTCGCGCGGCTGGAGAACCTCATCGCGACGATCGACGGATGGGTCGACGTGGTCACCGCGCAGGCGACCTCTCGACTGCCGGACGGCGCGCGGATCGCGGAGGCCGCGCGACGTCGCCGCGCGGTCGGCGGCCCGGCGGAGGACGCCCTCGGCGCCCTGGTCGGGCTGAAGCTCCGCCCCCGGCGGATGAGGGAGGCCTCGGCGATGTGGCAGGCCGTGACCGACGCGGTCGGCGTGGCCGCGCGCGACTCCCTGTGGGACTACCCCGACCTCATGCCGAGCGCCGAGGACATCGACGACCCCACGGCTCTCATCGCGCGGCTCCAGGCCGCCGAGCGCGGCGAGCAGCCCGTGGCCGACGAGTTCGATGAGGCGCTCGCCCGTCTGCTCGACGGCGACGACTTCTCCGGCGAGGAGGAGGGGCGCGACTCGACCTCCGCCGACGGCACGGAGGAGCGCGACGACCGCGATCAGGACGGCGATGCGGCACCGGAGGGCGACCGCCCGGTCTGAGCCCGACCGCCGTGGCGCGACCGTCGCGGCACTCCTCCTCCCCGAGCGCGGGCACCCGCCCGAGTTGTCCACCGATGCGCACGCGTGCTCTCCGCGCACGGACGGTCCGCACGAGAATCGGACGGATGCCACTCACCCCGCCCACCCTCACCCGCCTCGACCCGGCGCGACCGCTGCTGTGGCGCGACGCCACCACGCTGCAACTCGGCGACGACGGGACCCTCCGCCTTCCCGCGGAGCAGTCCTGGGTGGAGCCGCTCCTCAGCCGTATGCGCCGCGGATTCCGGCGCAGCGCGTTCGACGTGATCGCCCATGCGGCGGGCGCCCCCTGGGACGACGCCCGCCGTCTGCTCGCCCTCGTCGACCCCGCACTCACCGACGACCCCTCCCCCCTCCGGGCCGCCTGGACCAGCAGCCTCGGTCTCACGGATCCGCGGGCCGAAGGACGACTGCGGGAGGCCCTGGCCGACGAAGGCGTTCCGGCGGGCGCTCCGGATCAGGCGGATGCCGTCGCGGTCGTGCTGGTACCGGGAGCGGCAGCGGCCGTGCAGTTCGCCGTGCACCTGCGCGAGGACCGCCCGCACCTGCCCCTGGCCTTCGAGCCGGGACGCGTGACCGTGGGCCCGCTGGTGATTCCTGGCGAGACGCCGTGTCTCAGCTGCCGCGACATCGAGGACACCGAGCGCGACCCCGCGTGGCCCCTCGTGCACAGTCAGTTGATCGGGCGCGACCCCGGGCGCATCCCCGCGTCGCGAGTCGGCGAAGCCGCTCGACTCACGGCCGTCCTGCTCGCCTCGTCCGACCCCGCCCGGCTCGTGCGGGTCAGCGCCGACGGGCGGCGCGTGTGGCGTTCGGTGTCGTTTCGCGCAGAATGCCTGTGCCGCGAGCCGTCGTCCCCATCTCGGCCAGGAACCGCGACGGTGCCCGCTCCCCTCGACCTGCCGATCGCGACCAGGAGATCTCCAGCGTTCGCGCGGCCCGCGTGACGCCCACATACGCCAGCCGCCTCTCCTCGTCGATCGCCTCGAACGTCGTGGCGTAGGAGATCGGCAGCGCGCCCTCCGCCCAGCCCGCGAGGTACACGTGCGGCCACTCGAGGCCCTTCGCCGCGTGCAGCGTGGACAGGGTCACGGTGCGCAGCGTCGGCTCGTGCTGGTCCTTCGCCCGCGCCATCAGCGCGTCACTGAACGACCGCAGCGTCTCGTCGGGTCCCGCCTCCTCCGCCAGGCGCAGGATCGCCCGGCGCGCCTCCCAGCCGTCGCGCTGCGCACCACCCGCGGCGGGCGGCTCCTCCGTCAGACCCAGCTCCTTCAGCACGCGGCGGACACCGGGCAGGAAGCCATGCTCGGTCGGGGCCACGGCCGCGGCCCGCAGTGCGAGGATCGCCTGCCGCACCTCCGGCATCGCGAAGAACCGGGTGCCGCCGAGCACCGAGGTGGCGATACCCTCCGCGGCGAGCGCCTGCTGCAGCACGGCCGACTGGGCGTGGGCGCGGTACAGCACCGCGATCTCGGCGGGCGAGGCCCCGGCCGCGATCCGGGCAGCGACACCGGCCGCGATGCCCGCCGCCTCGTCGGACTCCGAGTCGTACGCCGTGACGGTCGGGGCGTCCGCAGTGAACTGCTCGCGGGCCGGGACGAGCTCGAGTGCGCCGGGTCGACCCCGCATCAACGCATTGGCCGCCGTCAGGATGGGCTCCTGCGACCGGTAGTTGGTCTCCAGTCGCACGACCGTGGCATCCGGGTGGCGGCGCTCGAACTCGAGCAGGAACCGCTGCTCGGCGCCCGCGAAGGAGTAGATCGTCTGGCTTGCGTCGCCCACCACGCAGATATCGCGGCGGTCGCCCAGCCACAGCTCGAGCAGTCGGTTCTGCAACGGGGAGACGTCCTGGAACTCGTCGACCGTGAAGTGGCGGTACTGCTCGTGCACCGAGGCCGCGACCCGCGGCTCCGCCTCGAGCATCCCGGCGCACGCGAGGAGCACATCCTCGAAGTCGAGCTGATGCCGCTCGTCCTTCAGCGCCTCGTAGCCGCGCATCAGCTCGACGAGCTGTCCCGCGTCGATCCCGCTGATGGGTCGGCCGAGCTCCGCGTACCGGTCGATCGACAGCATCGACACCTTGCGCCACTCGATCTCGGAGGCGATGTCGCGCAGGGTCGCCGTGCTCGGTCGCAGGCGCAGCGCGTCGGCCGCCTGCCCGAGCATGCGCACCTTGTTGTCGATGATCGACGGCGCGGGCGAGCCAGCCAGCGTGGGCCAGAAGAAGTTCAACTGCGCGAGCGCCGCCGCATGGAACGTGCGAGCAGCGACGCCCTCCACGCCCAGGGCACGAAGGCGTCCGCGCAGCTCGCCGGCCGCCTTCGCCGTGAACGTCACCGCCATCACGCGGGACGGCGAGTACGCGCCGGTGTCGACGCCGTGGGCGATGCGGTGCGTGATCACACGGGTCTTGCCCGTCCCGGCCCCCGCGAGCACGGCGACGGGGCCCCGCAGGACGGAGGCCGCTGCCCGCTGCCGCTCGTCCAGGGCGTCGAGTGCGCTCACGCGCGCTCCTCGTACCACTGCACGATCAGGGCGCGCGCGATCGACGCGGGGCCGGGGAGACCGACCGGCCCCTCCCCCGCGAGCGCGGAACCGATCTCGTCGCGCGTGAACCAGCGCACGTCGATGATCTCCTCGCCGTCCGCGCGGGCGGCCGCCTCGTCCTCGACGACGGCCCGGAATCCGACCATGAGCGAGCGGGGGAACGGCCACGCCTGCGAGGAGACGTACCGCACGTCGGAGAGACGCACCCCCGACTCCTCCTCGATCTCCCGGTGCACCGTGGACTCGAGCGACTCGCCCGCCTCCGTGAAGCCCGCGAAGCACGAGTACATGCGGCCGCCCCAGTTGGCGTTCGCCCCGAGCAGCAGCCGTTCACCGTCGGCGCTCTCGACCGCGACGATCACCGCGGGATCCGTCCGGGGGAAGTGCTCGCGCCCGCACACCAGGCAGCGGCGCGACCAGCCGGCCTGACGCAGCTCGGTACCGCCGCCGCAGGTCGGGCAGAACGGCGCGTCGCGCAACCAGCCGGCGAGCGCGACGGCTCCCACCAGCACCTCCGACTCCCCGGCGTCGATGCGGCCCCCCAGGTCGCGCAGCCCGAGCCAGATCTCGTCCGGAGCGGCGTCGAGGGCGTCGGTCTCCGGCGGCGCGGCGGCCAGGAGCAGCACCGCGCCGTCGGCGTCGCGGCCGAGCAGCGCCCAGGTCGCCTCCCCCACGGCGTCGGGCGCGACGCGGACGAGCGTTGAGTCGACCACGCGCACGCGGCCCTCGCGCACGACGATCACCCCGGTCTCGGCCTCGCTGCGCAGACGGTCGATCACGCCGGGCTCCTCACGGAGCTCCGCTGCGCGGTCGAAGAACGGACGCGGAATGCTCATCGACTCCCCCTTTCACGGGCGTGGCGGAGGCGGGACCGCCCCTGAGCCCACCTACCCTGGGGGCATGGGACGCTCTCCATTCACTCTAGCCGCGGCGGTGACGGCCGCACTTCCCGGCGCTGAGGTCACGGGCACCCGAGCGCTCACCGCCGACGGCGACGGCCGCTTCGACTCCGCCGTCGCCTCTCTCGCCGACGGCAGGGAACTGGCGATCCGCGTGGCCGACGACGACGATGCGGCGCGCGAGCTCGCGGCCGAGGCCATCGCGTTGCGCGCGCTCACCGACGGCGCCCGCGCGATGCTGCCCTTCCGCGCCCCGGCGTACGTGGGCGAGACACGCCTGGGTGACGGACGTGCGCTGGTGACCGAGCTGCTGCCCGGCTTCCAGATCGACGCCCCGATGGTGCCGGCGGGTCGTGGCGCCGCCGAGTCGATGGGCGCCGCGATCGCCGCCGTGCACGGCATGCCCACCTCCGTCGTCCGCGGCGCGGGGCTCCCCACGCGCAGCGCCGACGAGAGCCGCGCCGAGCTCGAACGACTCGTCGACACCGCCGCCGCCACCGGCCGCGTCCCCGCGCGGCTCACCGTGCGCTGGCGCGACGCGATCGCGGACGACGAGCTGTGGCGCTTCGAGTCCACCGTCGTCCTCGGCGGGGTGCAGGCGACCTCCTTCCTGTTCGACGACGACCCGCACGAGGGCCCCCGGGTCACCGGGCTCGTGGGCTGGCACGGGCTCGCGGTGGGCGACCCCGCGGTCGACCTCTCCTGGCTGTCGGCCGCGCCGGAGGCCGCCACCGATGTGCAGGCCGCCTATGCTCGCACCGTCGACCGTGGCCCCGACGCCGGGCTCGACGCCCGTGCCCGGCTGCTCGCCGAGCTCGAGTTCGCGCGCTGGCTGGTTCACGGCGACGCGCTGCACCGCCCCGACATCGTCGACGACGCCGCCGCACTGCTCACCGCTCTCGCGGAGGGCCTGAACGACCGCGGGATCGCGACCGCCGAGCGCCGCAGCGGCGTGGACTCCGCGATGGAGGCACTCGACCGGGTCCCTGTCGCCCGCGCGCCCGAGGTCGACACGTCCATGCAGACCGACGCCTACAACCCCGACGACCTGTGGGTCGCGGACGCCGAGGCGCGGGACGACGCGGAGCCCGGCTCCACTCCGGCAGAAGCGGACGCGGCCAGGCCGTGGAGTCGTGCGACGCGGAGCGACGCCGAGGCTCCGGCGGGCGACGCCCCGCGCTTCAGCGCGGTCGAGCTCGACACCGAGGACCTCTCCGGCGTGCGCTCCGGGTTCGCGGGGACGCACGGCTCGCGTGACGTCGACGCGGCGCCCACCCCGGGCGGCCACGACGGAGGCGCGGACGACGGGGACGACTCCGAAGAGGCTCAGCGGGCGGCGCGCGCGGCACTCCAGCGCTGGAAGAGCTCCTCCTCCGAATAGACCCGGTCCCCGCGGATCACGAGGTCGTCTGCGACGTAGTACAGCGCCACGTCGATCTCGTCGAGCGGCACCCCGAAGCGCCGGTGGTACGCGAGGCGGTACAGCGCGAGCTGCAGCATCCGCTCCTCCCGCTCCTCGGCCGTCTGGGGCGCGCGGCCGGTCTTCCAGTCGACGATCTCGATGCGGCCGCCACGGTCCGCGCGGCGGTACACGGCATCGAGTTTGCAGATCACGATGTGTCCGCGCTCGTCCTCGTACCCTTCCCCGCCCGCACCGAGCGCGAAGTCGATCTCGATCTCGACCGCCAGGGGCTGCAACGACCCCCACTCGCTCTGCTCGAACGTGCGCTGCAGCACCGCGAGGTCGGCGGCGTCGGCCACCGCGCCGGGGCCGGCGCCGTCGAACACGGCGTCGGCGAACGGCTCGTCCTCGTCCTGCTCCCACAGCGCCTCATCGACGCGGGAGCCGACCCCCACCAGTTCGGAGCGCTGCTCGACCCAGGCGTGGAACAGCGTGCCCAGGCGCGTCTGCCGATAGGGACGCTCCGGCATGGGGCGCACGATCGACGCGAGCGTTCCCGCGTAGTCGGTGACGTAGTCCTTGAAGCGCGACGCAGGGACACGGGTCGGAGCGTCCGCCGCAGTGCCCCGCTGGCGGGCCTCGCGTTCCGCCAGCAGTCGCTGCAGCTCGGGCGTGGGGGTCGCGGTGCCCGATCGCAGCTCCTCCTCGACCGCCGCCGCGGCAGGCATCACCACGGGTCGCCGTGCGCCGAGCGGGTCGAGCGGCCAGTGCAGGGTCGCACCCGGACCGTCGTACGGGTTCTCGTCGGGGTCCACGCCATCGATCGGCGCGAGGCCCCGCACCTCGATCGCCTCCAGCAGATACGGGCTCGGAGTGCGCGGCGCCTTCTGCCCCGCCCAGTGCGCCCCGGTCAGCAGCAGGTCGCTCCGGGCGCGGGTGATCGCGACATACGCCAGGCGCCGCTCCTCCTGGCGCTGGTACTCGCGGTAGGCGTCCTTGAAGCGCTTGAGTGCGCCGCCCTGAGGGTTCGCCTGGGTGGCGCCGCCCGACAGCGAGGCCTGCGCGAGCTTCTGCCGCTTGACCGGATCGGTCTCGGCACCCACCGCGTCCTCCGGGTCCCACGTGAACCTCGGCAGCGCGTCACGGTCGCCGCGCAGCTCGAACGGCACCACGCCGAACCCGAACCAGCCCGACGTGTCGGCGATGCGACCGGGCAGTTCGTCCACCACGAGTCGCACCACCGCCACCGCATCCCATTCGAGCCCCTTGGAGCCGTGGATCGTGAGCAGCTGCACCACGCCCGGCTCCGGCGGCTCGGGACGCGGCATGAGTTCGTCCGTGCTCTCCGCCTTGTCGAGCCACGCGAGGAGGCTGCCGATCGTGCCGCGGTCGTCGGCGGCGAGGAACGCACGGACCTCGTCGGCGAAGGCTCGCAACTGCGTCGCCGCGATCCGCGCCGGTCCGCGGGTCTCGTTCGCGGCGAGCTCGATGTCGAGGCGGAGCTCCAGCTCGATCAGACGGATCAGCTCGGGGATCGGTTGCGACGACGCGCGGCGCAACCGCTCCAGCATCTCCCCCGCGGCGCGGATCCGCGCCCTGCCCTCCGGGGTGATGGCCTCGAGCAGGCGGTAGTCGTCTCGCACCGCGCGCACCACGTCGACCGCGTCCACGATCGACACGGCCTCGTCCGCTCCGCGCGACGAACGCAGCCGCACCCGCACCTCGTCCGGGAGCGGGAGCATCGTCGTGTCGCGCTCGGCCAGCGTGCGGCCGAGGTCGTACAGCGCCGCCATGTCGGCGACTCCCACCCCGAAACGCGGTCCGGTCAGCAGCCGGATGAGGGCCGAACCGGCAGTGGGATCGTGCACGACCCGCAGCGTGGACACCACGTCGACCACCTCCGGCGTGGCGAGCAGGCCGCCCAGCCCGAGAATGCGGTGCGGCACCCCTCGGGCCGCCAGCGCCGCTGCGAACGTCTGCATGTGACGCTTCGAGCGGAACAGGATCGCGCCCGTGTGCGGGGATCCGGCCCGTGCCCCCTCCCCCGCGTCGTGTGCGGCGCGGCGCTGCACGAACCAGTCCGCCACCGCCGCCGCCTCCTCATCGACCGTGAGCGGGAAGCGCACCTCCACGCCGCCGTCACCCGCCCCGGGACGCGCCTCCAGCGGCGGCACGTCCAGTCCGGGGCGCTGCAGCGGCTCCAGCACCCGGTTCGCGATGTCGAGGATGCCCCGATCGTTGCGCCAGCTCGTCATCAGGCTGTACGTGCGCACCGCCCCCGCGCTCGCGAACGACCGGGAGAACGCGTAGAGGTTGTCGGCGCTGGCTCCACGCCAGCCGTAGATCGACTGATGCGGGTCGCCCACCGCCATGACGGCCGTATCGCGGAACAGCTCGGCGAGGAAGCGGGTCTGGATGACCGAGGTGTCCTGGTACTCGTCGAGGAGCACGACGCGGTGCTGCTCGCGCAGTTCGGCCCGCACATCAGGGGCCGACTCCACGATGTCGTAGGCGCCGCCGACCTGATCCGCGAAGTCCAGCACCCCCCGGCGCTGCTTCTCCGCGATGTACTCGCGCACCAGGGCGGTGAGCGTGGGCAGGCTCAGCAGGTTGATCGCCGCCTTCTCGACGTCGGCGTTGCTCCGGTACGGCTCGAACGCGCGCGCCTGCTCCACCGCGATGCGCTCGGCCAGCGCGAGGTCGACCCGGTGGTCCAGCGCGTCACCGGCCAGGCGCTGCACCGCGTCGATGACCGTGCCGAGCGCGTAGTCGATCTCCTCCAGCTGCGGAAGGTCGCTGCGGAGCACCACCTCCCGCGCCAGCATCCAGGACGCCGCCTGACTGAGCATGGCGACATCGGGATCACGGCCGATCCGGGCCGCATGCTCGCGCACGATCCCGTCCGCGAACGCGTTGTACGTCGACACGCGCGGTCGGATCATGAGGTCTTCCGCCGTCCGCGGCGCTGCCGGGTCCCAACCCGTGTCGAACCGACGGGCGAGGTCGTCGAGGACCGTGGCGCGCACCAGGTCGCGCTGCCGTCCCGACGCCGCCTCCGCCACCCGGTCGAGGGCGTCGCTGCGGACGATCGCGGGCAGGTGCGGCAGCAGTCCCCGTCGGCCGTACTCGTCGACGACCGCGAGACGCGCGCCGATCCGCTCCGCCAGCTCGCCGGCGGCCTTGCGGGTGAAGGTCAGCCCGAGGATCTCGTCGCGCCGCACGCGACCCGTCGCCACGAGCCACACCACGCGCGCCGACATCGTCTCGGTCTTGCCGCTGCCCGCCCCGGCCACCACGAGCGCCGGCTCGAGCGGGGCCTCGATCACCTCCTGCTGGGCGGGAGTCGGCGTGGGCAGGCCGAGCGCCGCGGCGATGTCGGTCGCCGAGAGCACCACCTCGGGCGCCGCCACGGTCACGAGCTCACCGCCGGGACCGTGTGGATGCGGCACGGGTGCACGCGGCGCTGCGTGTCGGCGCAGTGCGACTCGACCTGGGCCGTGAACCCCGCGGCCGACATGCCCCGCGCCACCTCCGCCACGCGCTGCAGGAACTGCCGCCGCGCATCGCCGTCGAGCGCGTGCTGATGGGCGATGCGGTAGTCGCTCTTCGCCAGGGTCTTGGAGACGATCACGAGTCGCGCGCCGCCGAGCGACCCCGGGGTCGCGCCCGGCACCAGCCCCTGTTGCACCGCGATCTGGTACGCCGCGAGCTGCGCATGCTCCCGCACCGCACCGTCGGTCTCCGGGTCGGTCTTGCCCGTCTTGAGGTCGACGACCACGGTCGTGCCCTCGGCGTCGCCGGTCATGCGCTCCCATCCCCGTCCTCGCGCGTGCGGGTGGTCACCCGCACCGGTGGGATACGACTCCACCCGATCGATGTACCCGTGCACGATCGCCCGGTGTGCCCGCTCCTCGTCGACCGGATGCACGGTCGGCTCCTCCGCGCCCTCCCGGGCATCGACCGCGAACCGGAACTCGACCTCGCTGCCGAGCACCCGGCCTCCGTCGCGCGCGACATCGCCGAGATACGTGTGCAGCCGGTCGACGAAGAGGTCGGCACGACGACGCTCCTTGCGTCCGATCCACTCGGTCTCGAAGTCGAGTTCCGGCCAGTGCTCGGCGACGATCGCCCGCATGCGCTCGAGGTCGCCGTCGGGCACGCGCTCCATGGCCTCGTGCACGATCGTGCCGATTCCCGCCGTCGGGGGCATGACGGTGTCGCCGCCGAGGGCCGAGACCACCCAGTTCAGGCCGCACTCCTCGAACGACTCGACCGCCGACGGCGACACGCGGGCACCCGAGGTCGCGAGGTCGCGCAGCGGAGCCCGCGTGGATGCCGGCCGCACGCCGTACCACTCGGCCGGGTCGGCTCCCGGCACGCCCTCCCGCGCCAGCACCGCCAATTGCGCTGTGGCTTCGCGCCGCAGCGGCTCCGCCGTCACCGTGGTGAGCGTGCGCCGGTGGCGCGCGACCAGGCCCCGCAGGGTGAGCGGGTGCTCCGCGGACGCGTGCCTTTCCGGGGGCTCCGGGGGCGGAAGGAAGCCGAAGAACGGGCTGGGGGTGAGGTCATCGTCGTCGACCGCCGTGATCAGCAGTCGGCCGCGGGCGCGCGAGATCGCCCGCACGAACAGACGGAGCTCGTCGTGCAGGGCCGCCCGTCGGCGGTCGAGCACACCGGGCGGCTCGTCGGGCACACCGGTGCGGGCGGCGGCGAGCGCCCCGGGCAGCCGCCACGTCTGCAGGAGCCCGCCGCGCAGCCGTACGTTGGGCCAGACGCCGTCCTGCACCCCGGCGACGACGACCGCGTCGAACTCCGTGCCCAATGCGGTCGCGGGGGTGAGCAGGGTGACCGTGCCGGGACGCTCCGGCGTCGACAGCGTGTCCTCCGGGACCTCGCTGTCGAGGATGTCGCGCACGAACACTTCGGGCTTCTCGTTCGGCGTGCGCTCCACGAACCGCTTGGCCGCGTCGAACAGGGCCACCAGCGCGTCGAGCGAGCGCGCGGTCTCCGCCCCGGTCGGCAGCAGCGAGATCTCCCGCCACGCCACCGACAGCCGGCGACCGTCCACCGCCCTGGCCTGCTCCCACACGCGCCACAGCAGATCGTGGATGGTCTCGCCCTCCGCGGCGGCCCTGGCGACCGCCTCGACCGTCTCCGCGAAGCGCTCCGCCGTGCGCGACTCGGGGGCGTCGATGAGGGTGAGGGTCGCGGGCTGCGACAGAGCCTGACGCAGCAGTTCGCGCGCGGGCGTCGATCCCCCGCCGGCGAGTTCGAGATGCCGCAGCCGCGCCCTGAGTCGGCGGAGGGCGATCGCATCCATGCCCCCGAACGGCGTCCGCAGTGCGTCCTCCCACGCCTGCACCGTCCGCTCCTCGTCGGGGGTCAGCGCGAGACGGACGATCCCGACGATGTCGCGCACGATCCCCTCGCTGCCGAGCGGTCGCTGCACCCCGGCGGCTCGCGTGGGGATCTCCCGCGCCGCCAGCTCGGTCTCCAGGGCGGTGACCTGACGGGTGTCGTGGGCGATCACCGCCATCCGATCCCACGGCACTCCGTCGCTCAGGTGCCAGTCGCGCATAACCCCCGCGATGCGGTCGAACTCCTCGTAGGGCGACGGCGCGAGGAAGGTGGACACGACGGCGGCCTCGTCCTCCCCCGTGAGCGGCGCGGGCGCCCGCCGATGCTCCACCCGCCCCGACACCCCGATCGCCTGCGTCACGGTGCGGGTGAGCGCGGTGAGCGCGGCGTGCTGTCGGTGCGCCCCGTCGAGCACGTGCACGTCGCCGAGCGCCCCCGCCAGCTGCGAGAAGAGCTCGGGGCTCGCGCCACGGAACGCCCCGGACGAGATGTCGGGGTCGCCGAAGGCCAGCACCGCGACCCCGCGGTCGAGCAGTGCCCGGACGACCGCGATGCCCCCGCGCGTGAGCTCCTGCGCATCGTCGATCAGCACCGCGCGCACGGGCGCGAGCGGGCCGAGGGTGGCGGCATCGGCCGTGCGCAGGATCGCGCTCGCCTCGCTGAGCAGGTCGGCCGCGTCGCGGTGGGCCGATCGCAGGGCGTCGAGCACCGTGCGGTACTCCACCAGGAACTCCGCAGCGGCCGCCCACACCTCGTTGCCCGACGACCGCAGCTCCTCGGGGTGCACGCCCAGCTCGGTGCACTCGGCCAGGAACGCGCGCAGCTCCGACCGGAATCCTCTCGACGCCCGCACGGAGGCGCTGAGCGACTCGGGCCAGGCGATGCGGCCGTCCTCCGTGTCTCCCGCGAGCAGCTCCGCGATGATGCGGTCCTGGTCGGCGCCCGTCAGCAGCGCGGGCGGCTCGGCGCCCTCGCGCACCATCGCCCCGCGGACGAGCTGGAAGGCGAACGAACCGAGCGAGCGGGCGAGCGGGCCGGGGGTCGCCTGTCCCACGCGCACGCCGATGCGATCGCGCAGCGCCGTCGCGGCCTGTCGACTCGGGGTGAGCGCGAGCACCTCTTCCGGCCGCAGCCCCTCCTCGTCGATGAGCCGCACGATGCGGTCGACCAGCACCGTCGTCTTGCCGGTGCCCGGGGCACCGATGATGACGCCGGACGCGGTCGGCGGCGCCATGATCACGGCACGTTGAGCGGCATCCGAAGTCATGTCCTCCACGCTAACGGGAGCGGCCGACATGGGCGTCGCCCGCCCCGCGCGGGCGCGCTGTGCGCTGCTGGCGAAACCGGCGGCGACGGCCGATCCGGCCCCGGTGCCGCGCGATAGAGTTGGCGAGTCCGACGAACTTCAAGGAGCACGCGTGGAAATCCGCATCGGCATCATCAACACCGGCCGCGAGCTGAGCTTCGACACCGCCGCCTCGGCGGACGAGGTCCGCACCCAGGTCTCCGCGGCGCTGGAGCAGAGCGCGAGCCACCTGAGCTTCGCCGATGTGAAGGGCAACTCCTACATCGTGCCGACCGCGAACCTCGCCTTCATCGAGCTGGGCACCGAGGAGTCGCGCCGCGTCGGCTTCGTCGCCTGACCGCCGATGTACATCCTCCTCGCCCTGATCGCGGCGTGCGCGCTCGGCATCGCCGTGCACTACGTCGTCGGCGGCCGTGAGCTCCGGGGCGTGGCCCTGGCTCCGGCCGTCGCCACCGCCACCGCGGCGCTCCTCTACACCGTGCTCCAGTGGGCGGGCGTCGGCGAGGACAGCCCGTGGCTCTGGCTCGCGAGCATCCTCGGCTCCGTGGTGGTCTCGGCCGCGGTCGCGGTCGGGGTCACCGCCCTGCGCCGGCGCTCGGACGCCGAGACGAAGGCCGCGCTCGGGATCTGACCCGGCGGGCCCGCCCGCTCAGGAGGCGAGGCCCATCGCGTCCATGCGTCGAGCATGCGCGCCCATGAGCTCGGTGTAGACCGGCTCGATGCGCTCCTCCTCGACGGCGAGCAGTTCGGGTCGCAGCGCGGCACGGCACACGAGGATCGTGTCGCCCACGAGGCGCCGCGCCCACATCGACAGCAGCGACCGCCACTCCTCGTCGCTCTCGATCGTCTCCTGGATGATCGCGACGATCTCGTGCCTGGCGTCGTCCTCGCGCAGGATCTCGGCGACGCGCCGCCCCGGCTCTCCGTAGCTGGACGCGAGGGCGAGATAGAAGTCGTCGAGCATACCCGCGGTGATGTACACGGCGAGGAGCGTCTCCCGGGGGCGCGCGCCGATGGTCTTGCGGCGGAACGCGTCGAGGTGCTCGCGGAAGGGGAGCATCAGCTGCGTGGGGTCGTCTCCGCGCTCGGCGATCAGGTCGACGATGCCGCGGTGCTTGGTGAGTGCGGCACCCGCCGCGCGCGACAGGGCCTCCTTCTCGGACAGCTCGGGTGTCGCGCGGATGAGTCGCGTCAGCGTCTCGAAGTAGCCGAGCTGCAGGTAGGCGGCCTGACCGAGGAAGCGCGGAAGCTCGGGCGCCAGCTCGGCGAAATCGACCCGGGTCGCATCGCCCTGCTCGCCGCGACTGCGCAGTGCGAGGGCGCGCCGCGGCGCACGGTCGCGCTGCCAGAACCACTTAACCACGAGGCCGTCCTCCCGAGTCCACCACGTCGTTCACAATACTCGGGCCCGCGCTTCTTCCTGGCGGAGAGAGGGGCTCCGGTAGGCTGTCCCTGTCCCCGCCGTCGGAGCGGGGCCCCGCGCCTGTGGCACAAGAGACGGCGTGGCTCCGTTTACGTGGCGATCCCCGCGGGTCGCCGGACAGGCAATCTGAAAACAGTGACAACTTTCGCCGATCTCGGCATCGATCAGGACATCGTCGACGCACTGGCCGCGAAGGGCATCGTGGATGCCTTCCCGATCCAGGAGCAGACCATCCCCCTCGGCCTGCCTGGCCAGGACATCATCGGCCAGGCCAAGACCGGTACCGGCAAGACCTTCGGCTTCGGCATCCCCGTCGTGCAGCGGCTCGGGAAGGACCCGGAGCACGGCGTCAAGGCGCTGATCGTCGTCCCCACCCGCGAGCTCGCGGTGCAGGTGTACGAAGACATCGACCTGCTCACCAGCAACCGCTCGACCAGCGTCGTCGCCATCTACGGCGGCAAGGCCTACGAGGGTCAGATCGACCAGCTCAAGGCGGGCGCGCAGATCGTCGTCGGCACCCCCGGCCGTCTGATCGACCTGGCCGGTCAGCGCCTGCTCGACCTGTCGAACGCGACCGAGGTCGTGCTCGACGAGGCCGACAAGATGCTCGACCTGGGCTTCCTCGCCGACATCGAGAAGATCTTCCAGAAGGTCCCGGCCGTGCGCCACACCCAGCTGTTCTCGGCGACCATGCCCGGGCCGATCGTGGCACTGGCCCGCCGGTTCATGACCAACCCGATCCACATCCGCGCGAACGACCCCGACGAGGGTCTCACGCAGGCCAACATCAAGCACCTCGTCTACCGCGCACACTCGCTCGACAAGGACGAGGTCATCGCCCGCATCCTGCAGGCCGAGGGCCGCGGCAAGACCGTCATCTTCACCCGCACCAAGCGTGCCGCTCAGCGTCTCGTCGACGAGCTGGGCGACCGCGGGTTCAACGTGGGCGGCGTGCACGGCGACATGGGTCAGGACCAGCGCGAGCGGTCGATGGCGGCGTTCAAGGCGGGCAAGAAGGACGTGCTGGTCGCGACCGACGTCGCCGCCCGCGGCATCGACGTGGACGACGTCACGCACGTGATCAACCACACGATCCCCGATGAGGAGAAGACGTACCTCCACCGCGCGGGTCGCACGGGCCGGGCGGGCAAGACGGGTATCGCGGTCACGTTCGTCGACTGGGAGGACCTGCACAAGTGGGCCCTCATCAACCGGGCGCTGGAGTTCGGCCAGCCGGAGCCGATCGAGACGTACTCGTCGAGCCCGCACCTGTACACCGACCTCGACATCCCCGAGGGCACCAAGGGCCGTCTGGTCTCCGCGCCGAAGAAGGAGCCGGTCAAGACCGAGCGCACCCGTCGTCCGGAGCGCGCCGCCGACGCCGCGGCCGAGGGCACGGGCGAGGCGGGCACGCGTCGTCGTCGCCGCCGCCGCACGGGCTCGAGCCAGGTCGGTTCGACGTTCGCCGAGGGGGCCCCCGACGGCACCGCGTCCGAAGGCTCCTCCGCTGCGTCCGCTGACCGCGGCGCCGAGGGCGCCGGCACGCACGACGGTGCGGGCAAGGAGCACCACGACGGCAAGCCGGCTCCCGCCCGCCGCCGCCGTCGTCGCCGCGGGGGCTCCGGTGCCGCCGGCGCCGCGCCCGTCGCCGGCGCCTGAGCCGGCCGCATCATCGTCCGAGGGGCGCCGCACGGTCATCCGTGCGGCGCCCCTCGTCGTTCCTCACGGGTCGCGCCGTCACGGCCACTCGACGGCAGCGCGCCGTCAGGGGTAGCGCGGTGTGGAGCCCGACGCCCGGTCGATGAGACGCTGCACCATGTCCTCGGCCGTCGTGTTCTCCCCCGGGCGGTTCGGCTTGCCGCTGCCGTGGTAGTCGCTCGACCCCGTGACGATGAGGTCGTGCCGTGCCGCGAGCTCGCGCAGCATCCTCTTGCCCTGCGCGGTGTTCTCGCGGTGGTCCACCTCGAAGCCGCCGAGCCCCGCGTCGATCAGCCGTTCGACGTACGCCACGGGCATCATGCGGTCGCGGCCGGCCGTGACGGGATGGGCGATGACGGCCACCCCGCCCGCGCCGGTGATGAGCCGCACGGCGGTGAGCGGGTCGGGGGCGTAGTGGGGTTCGTAGTAGCCCTCGCGCGGGTGCAGGATGCCGTCGAACGCTTCGGTGCGATCCCGCACGATGCCGCGCGCGACGAGGGCGTCGGCGATATGCGGTCGGCCGACCGTGGCGTCGAGCGTGGTCTGGGCGACGACGTCGTCCCACTGCAGGTCGTAGTCGCGACCGATGTTGCGCACGATGCGCTCGGCCCGTCCGATCCGGTCGTCGCGGATGCGGTTCGTCTCGGCGCGCAGCGCGGCGTCGTCCGGGTCGAAGAGGTAGCCCAGCACGTGCACGCTGCGCCACTCGTGCTTGGCGGAGAGCTCCATTCCGGGCAGGAACGTCATGCCGAGGGCGACCGCCGCGTCGCCCGCCTCGGTCCAGCCGGTGGTGCGGTCGTGATCGGTCAGTGCGGCCGTGCGGACACCGTGCGCGTACACCTGCCGCATCACCTCGGCGGGCGACTCCGTGCCGTCGGAGTGGTTGGAGTGCAGGTGCAGGTCGGCGGGACCGGCGAACCTGTGTGACGCGGCGGGCATCCTCCGAGCGTAGCGAGCGCCGGGACCCGCGGATCCGCAGCCGCGCTGATCGGCGTCGCGGCAGGGCTTTCACAGGCGTCGCTTCTAGGCTGGAGGGGATGTTTCGTCTCCTGGGGATCCTGTTCACCGTGCTGTTCGCGATCGCGACGGCCATCGTGGTGTGGCCACAGTTCTTCCGCCTCGAGCAGACCTACCCGTTCGCGCAGCTGGTCGCCGCCCGCGGCCTGGTGCTCGGCGCGCTCCTCGTCGTCGCGGTGCTGGCGCTCCTGCTGCTGCTGGCCCGGCCGCTCCGAGGGTTCGCGGCGTCGATCCTGATCGTGGCGCTGCTGGGTGCCGGGGCCACCGGGGTGATCGGCGCGACGCGCGGCTTCACCGGCGCCACCCTCCCCGCCGCGACCGACAGCAGCCTGCGGGTGCTGACCTGGAACACGGCGGGCGAGGCCGTTCCCGCGGAGGAGATCGCACGACGGATCCTGGAGCAGGGTGCCGACGTCGTCGCTCTGCCGGAGACCACCGAGGCGGTCGGCGAGCGCATCGCGTTGATGCTGCGGGAGCAGGGGCACCCGATGTGGGTGCACCACGTGCAGTTCCGGCCCGACGTGCCGAACGGCCCGCAGTCGTGGCAGACGACCGTGCTGGTCGCTCCCGAGCTGGGCGAGTACTCCGTGATCGAGTCCGCCAGGGACGGCAGCAGCAACACCGGGTCCGTGCCGAGCGTCGTGCTGATGCCGGTGGACGGCGACGGGCCGACGATCGTGGCCGTGCACGCGGTCGCTCCGCGCATGGAGGAGATGCAGCAGTGGCAGAGCGACCTGCAGTGGATCGCCGACCAGTGCCCGGCGGGCGACTTCATCCTCGCAGGTGACTTCAACGCCACGGTCGACCACATGGCGTCGCTCGGCGTGGAGGGGGGCGACATGGGCTATTGCCGCGACGTCGCCTCTCGCACGGGCAACGGTCTGTCCGGCACGTGGCCCAGCTCCCTGCCCGCGCTGGCCGGGGCCCCCATCGACCACGTGATGGCCTCTCCGAACTGGCGCCCGACGGGGTCCGTCGTCCTGGACGACGCCGGTGGCAGCGATCACCGCGCGCTCGTGGTGCAGCTGGAACCGGCCGGCTGACCCTGCGCGTGCGCCCCGGGGTGAGAGACTGGAGCGATGAGCACCGGAGAACGCGACACGATCGCTGACGAGACCGTCGAAGCCCCCGTCGAGAACAGCTCGACCAATCGCAAGCAGCCCTTCCCGCAGGGCTTCCTCGACACCATCTCGACCGGATGGGCCGAGCGTCCGGAGACGGTTCCGGCTCCGCGCGCGCAGGCACCGTTCGCGGCGAAGCGCCGCGCCGCCGTCTCGGCCGCCTTCCCCGGGCAGCGCCTCGTGATCCCGGCGGGCTCTCTCAAGCAGCGCAGCAACGACACCGACTACGTGTTCCGCGCCCACTCGGCGTTCGCGCACCTCACGGGGTGGGCGTCGGACGCCGAACCCGACTCCGTCCTGGTGTTCGAGCCGACCGACGGCGGCCACGACGTCACCCTCTACTTCCGCGAGCGCGCGGACCGCACCACCACCGAGTTCTACGCCGACGCGACGATCGGCGAGTTCTGGATCGGCCCGCGCCCCTCGCTGGACGGCGTCGCCGCCGACCTGCAGATCGCCACGGCACACCTGCACGAGTTCCGCCCGAGCGAGGGAGAGCTCGTCCTCGACGAGGACGAGACCCTCAGCCGCGTCGTCTCCGAGCTGCGCCTCATCAAGGACGAGTTCGAGATCGCCGAGATGCGGCGTGCGGTGGAGATCACCGCGAACGGCTTCGACGACATCATCCGCGAGCTTCCCGCCGCGATCGCGCACGCCCGCGGCGAACGGGTGGTCGAGGGCGTGTTCCACCGCCGCGCGCGCGAGGACGGCAACGGCGAGGGCTACGACACGATCGCCGCGTCCGGCCCGCACGCCTGCTACCTGCACTGGACGCGCAACGACGGTGTGGTCGCTCCCGGAGACCTGATCCTGGTGGATGCGGGGGTGGAGGCGGACAGCCTGTACACGGCGGACATCACGCGCACCCTGCCGGTCTCGGGCACCTTCACCGACGTGCAGCGGCGCGTGTACGAGACAGTCCGTGAGGCGGCCGACGCCGCGTTCGCGGCAGCCCGGGTGGGCGTGCGGTTCCGCGACGTGCACGCCGCTGCGATGGCCGTGATCGCCGAGCGCACCGCCGAGTGGGGTCTGCTGCCGGTCACGGCGGAGGAGGCGCTGGACGCCGACGCCGGCGGTCAGCACCGCCGCTACATGGTGCACGGCACCTCGCACCACCTGGGTATCGACGTGCACGACTGCGCTCAGGCCCGCCGCGAGATGTACTACGACGGCATCCTCGCCCCCGGCATGGTCTTCACGATCGAGCCCGGTCTGTACTTCCAGATCGACGACCTCACGGTGCCCGCCGAGCTGCGCGGCATCGGGGTCCGGATCGAGGACGACATCCTGATGACGGAGGACGGCCCCGTGAACCTGTCGGCCGACATCCCGCGCACGGCCGACGAGGTCGAGGCGTGGATGGCCCGGCTCCGCGGCTGACCCGGCGATGCACGACGGTGAGCTGACGGTCGACGACACCCTCGCCGACCGTCTGCTCGCCCGGGATGCACCCGACCTGCACGGTCGACCGCTGCGCAGGGTCCCCGCGGCGGGCACGGTCAACACCATCGTGCGGCTCGGCGACGACCTCGTGGCGCGCTTCCCGCTGTTGCCCACCACCGAGCAGCAGCTGCGGAGGGAGGTGGCCGCCCTGCACGAGTTCGCCGAGGCCACGCCGTTCGC
Source organism: Microbacterium sp. PF5 (assembly GCF_004794315.1). NCBI lineage: Bacteria > Bacillati > Actinomycetota > Actinomycetes > Micrococcales > Microbacteriaceae > Microbacterium > Microbacterium sp. PF5. Next base: position 85,674 of record NZ_SSDQ01000066.1, read on the forward strand.
CGCCCCGGTCCCCGTGCGCGTCGTGCCGCCGTCGACCGACTACCCGTCGGCGTGGTCGGTGCAGACGTGGGTGCCCGGACGACCCGCCGACCCGCTGGCCCACGCCGATGCCGCGGACCTCGCGCGTGACCTCGGGGCGCTGATCCGTGCGCTGCGCGCGGTCGACGTCGCAGGGCGCGGGTTCGACGGTCGGGGCCGCGGCGGAGTGCTGGCCGACCACGACGAGTGGGTCGCGGAGTGCCTCGCGCGCAGCGGGTCGCTCTTCGATGTCGCCGCGGCCACCGCCCTGTGGTCGGAGCTGCGGTCGCTGCCGTCCGCCGAGGACGTGGTCATGAGCCACCGCGACCTCACCCCGTTCAACCTGCTGATCGTCGAGGACGGCGGCACCCGCCTGGTCGGTGTGCTCGACGGGGGCGACTTCGGTCCGGCCGACCCCGCCCTCGACCTGGTGTGCGCGTGGCACCTGTTCGACGCGCCGGTGCGCGAGGTGCTGCGGGGCGCGGTCGACGTGGTCACGACGACCTGGTTGCGCGGCGCGGCCTGGGCCTTCCAGCAGGCCGCGGGCCTCGGCTGGTACTACGAGCGTTCGAATCCGGCGATGAGCGCGCTCGGCCGCACCACGATGCGCCGGCTGCTCGCCGACGCGGACCTGCGCCGCCTGATCTAGCCGCTGCCTCCGGTCTGGCGGAGTGAGGGGTGGTGGGCCGCCGTTCTCCCCAGATCGGCGGCCCGTCCCCCTGAATGGAAGCGGGCCGGGCCGGGAACTCCTCCCCCGAGGCTCCCGAGCCCACCCGACCGGCGCAGAACCCCCCGCACCGGCGCCCGAACTCCGCCCCCCGGAGGAGTTCGTGTGGCGTCTCCACCTGATGAGACGGGCTCGCACACGATTCATTACGCGAATCGGAGAAAAAGTTCTGGGGAATCTCGTCAGCGGCGTCGGGCGACGATGAAGTCGCGGATCACCGGGGCGAGCGCGGCCCCGACATCGGCCGCGGGACGCTTGTGTCCCGCGATCTCGAAGGAGTGACCGCCGCCCTCGATCCAGTGGACCCGGGCGTCCTGGCAGGCGGCGAGCGCCTCCTCGAACTGCGACAGCGGCTGGATGAACGGGTCGTTCGTCCCCTCGATGAACAGCTGCGGCACGGCGATCGCCGGAAGGTGCTCGGTACGCGGACGATCCGGGCGCCCCGGCGGGTGCAGGGGGTAGCCGAGGTACACGAGCCCGTCGACGGCGAGCCCCTCGGCGACCGCGAGCGACGCCATGCGCCCGCCGTACGACTTGCCCGCGGCCCAGATGCGTCGTCCGGGGTGGGCGGCCCGGGTGGCCTCGACGATCGCGCGCCAGGTGGCGACGGCGTGGGCAGCCGGACCCGGCATCTTCCGCCCCTGCTGGCTGTAGGGGAAGGAGAACCGTGCCGTCGCGAGACCGAGACCGTCGAGTGCCCCGGCGAGGCCGACGAGGAACGGGTGGTCCTTGCCCGCGCCGGCGCCGTGGGCGATCAGGACGATGTCGTCACTCTCGGCGTCCGTCCGATCGACCGACACCGTGACCGTGCCGTTGGGCAGCGCGACGTCGAGGGTGCTCATCGCTCGTCGTGCCGCGTCAGCGGATCGTGCCAGCGGCGCCGGGATCGGCCGGCCGCGGCGGCACCCCGGGCTCGGGGGCGGGAGCGGGCTCCGGGGCGGGAGCGGGCTCC
>NZ_SSDQ01000067.1:0-5154 GCF_004794315.1 Microbacterium sp. PF5
ATCACCCCGACGTACAGCGGCTGCCCGGCGATGGACACCATCCGCGACGACGTCGTGCTGGCGCTCACCGCGGCGGGCTGGGCGCAGGTCGAGGTGCGGCTCGTGCTGTCCCCCGCGTGGACCACCGACTGGATGAGCGACGCCGGCGCGCAGAAGCTCCGGGAGTACGGCATCGCCCCGCCCAGCGGCCGCGCCGCGGTGTCGTCGGGGCCCATCCGGCTCGCGCTGAGCGTGCGGTGCCCGCGCTGCGGCTCGCTCGACACCCGTGAGGTGTCGCGCTTCGGCTCGACCTCGTGCAAGGCGCTGTACGAGTGCCGCGCGTGCCTGGAACCCTTCGACCACTTCAAGGTGCACTGATGTCGCTGTTCTCCCCCGCGCGGGCGACGCCGCCCGCGGCCGCCGCACCCGCCTCCCGCGAGCGCACGCGCGCGCGGTTCCACACGCTCGAGGTCGAGGACGTGCGTCCGCTGACCGAGGATTCCGTCGAGGTCACCTTCACGGTGCCGCCCGAGCTCGCCGACGACTACGACCATCTGCCGGGCCAGTACGTGGCGCTGCGCACGACCCTCGACGGCGAGGAGGTGCGGCGTTCGTACTCGCTGTGCCGCGCTCCCGAGCACCGCACCGACGGACGGCCGACGCGCCTGAGCGTGGCGGTCAAGCGCGACGAGGGCGGGCTCTTCTCCACGTGGGCGCAGACGGGTCTGCACCCCGGCTTCCGCATCGACGTGATGAGCCCGCAGGGCACCTTCACCTCGGGGCTCGACGACCTCGACCAGAAGCACGTGGTGGGCATCGCCGCCGGATCGGGCATCACTCCGCTGATGGCCCTCGCGCACACCGTGCTGACGCGGTCGCGGACCTCGCGGTTCACGCTGCTGTTCACGAACCGCTCGACCCTCGACGTGATGTTCCTGGAGGACCTCGCCGACCTGAAGGACCGCTACCCCACCCGGCTCACGCTGCATCACGTGCTGTCGCGCGAGCAGCGCACGGCCCCCGTGCTGTCCGGCCGCCTCGACGAGCCCAAGCTGCGCACGATCCTCGGATCGCTGATCGACCCCTCCGATGTGGACGAGTGGTTCCTGTGCGGGCCGCTCGCGCTCGTCGACCTGTGCCGCGCGGTGCTCGCCGACGTGGGCGTGCCGCGCGAGCACATCCGGTTCGAGCTGTTCACCACGGGTGACGAGCCGGTGCGGGCCGCGCGCCCCGTGACGGTGAGCGCCGGGGAGAAGACGGTGCGCATCGAGGTGAACCTCGACGGCGTCTCCTCGACGGTGGAGAGCCCCGTGGCGGCACGCGAGTCGGTGCTCAACGCGGCCCTGCGGGTGCGCCCCGACGCCCCGTTCGCGTGTGCGGGCGGCGTGTGCGGCACGTGTCGCGCGCGGGTGATCGAGGGCAGCGTCACCATGACGGAGAACTACGCGCTGGAACCCGACGAGCTCGAGCGCGGCTACGTGCTGACGTGCCAGTCCCACCCCACGAGCGACCGCCTGGTCGTCGACTACGACGTCTGATCCGGAGGGCCCCATGATCGACCTCACCATCGCCGACGACGTCGCCACGGTCGTCCTGAACGCGCCCGCGAAGCTCAACGCCCTCGACGAGACCGCGCTCGACGAGCTCGACGCCGCCTACGACGCGGCGGAGGACGCCGGGGTACGGGCGCTCGTCCTGCGCGGCGAGGGCAGGGCGTTCTGCGCCGGTCGCGACATCTCGGCGGTCGACCCGCGCGACGACGACGTGCTCGGCTACCTCGGCGGCGCGGTGACCCCGCTGCTGCAGCGCATGGCGCGGTTCCCCGCACCGACGTTCGCGGTCGCGCACGGGGCCTGTCTGGGCGTCGGACTCGGACTGCTGATCGCGACCGACGTGGTGTACGTGGCCGAGTCCGCGAAGATCGGCTCCCCGTTCGCGGCCCTGGGGGCCACGCTCGACTCCGGTGGTCACGCGCTGTTCCTCGACCGGCTCGGCGCGCACAAGACGCTCGACCTCATCTATACCGGGCGCCTGATGAGCGGAACCGAGGCCGTGCAGTCGGGCCTGTTCTCCCGCGTGTTCCCCGACGACGAGGTGGTGTCGGCGACCGCGGAGGCCGCCGCCGCTGCTGCCCGGGGCGCGACGGCAGCGTTCCTGGCGAGCAAGGAGCTCGTGGCGCGGATCCGCGACGAGAGGCTGACGCTGTGGGACGCGGTCGGCATCGAGAACGCGGCGCAGGCCGCCCTGTGCGACACCGACGACTACCGCGAGGGCTTCGCCGCGTTCCAGGAGAAGCGCAGGCCGAAGTTCCGCGGGCGCTGAACGAGCGACCCCGCCCCGGGGCGGGCGGTGTCAAGCTCCTTCCGCGGTGTCCGCGGCCGGTGGCATGATGCGGGGATGCTGCTCTCCGAGCTCGTCACCACGACCGAGAAGGTCGCGTCCACCTCGTCGCGCCTCGCCAAGATCGACGCGATCGCCGAGCTGCTGCGCGGTGCGGACGAGGCCGTCGTGCCCGCGCTCGTGGGTCTCCTGCTCGCCTCCCCGCGGCAGGGGCGACTGGGGGTGGGCTGGCGCGGGCTGTCGTCACTCGACATCGCGCACGCCGCGGAGTCGAGTCTCACGATCGCCGAGGTCGACCACGCGTTCGAGGAGCTGTCCACGGCGTCGGGCGCCGGATCCGCCGGGGTCCGGAGCGACCTCCTGCGCGCCCTGGCCACGCGGTCCACCGCCGCGGAGTGGGACTTCCTCGCCAGGGCCATGCTGGGCGAGCTGCGCACGGGGGCGCTCGGCGGCGTGCTGCTCGACGCGATCGCCCGAGCGTCCGATCAGCCCATCGCCCTCGTGCGACGCGCGGCGATGCTCTCGGGCGACCTCGGCGAGACCGCCCGTCTGGCGCTGACCGGAGACGAGGGCGCGCTGGAGGAGGTCGGGCTCCGGGTGGGCCGCCCGGTGCTGCCCATGCTGGCGGCGACCGCGGCCACGCCCACCGCCGCGCTCGAGATCACGGGCCGCGCCTCCGTGGAGTACAAGCTCGACGGCGCCCGCATCCAGGTGCACCGGCACGGCGACGACGTGGGCATCTACACCCGCAGCCTCGCCGATGTCACGCACCGCCTGCCGGAGATCGTCGAGATCGTGCGGGCGCTTCCCGCACACGACGTGATCCTCGACGGCGAGACGCTGTCGCTCGACGAAGACGGCGGGCCGCGACCGTTCCAGGAGACCATGTCGCGGTTCGGGGCCGACGCCGCGCGCGAACTCGCCCTGCGACCGTGGTTCTTCGACGTGCTGCACCTCGACGGCCGCGACCTGCTCGACGAGCCGCTGTCCGTGCGCCAGGAGGTGCTCGCGGCCGTCGCGGGCGACTGGCGCATGCCGGGCATCGTGACGGACGACCCCGAGGCCGCCGAGCAGCTGTCGCGCGAGGCCCTCGCGGCCGGACACGAGGGCGTGGTGGTCAAGGCCGTCGACGCCCCCTACGCCGCCGGCCGCCGCGGCAAGTCCTGGGTCAAGGTGAAGCCCGTCCTCACGTACGACCTGGTCGTGCTCGGGGCCGAATGGGGCTCCGGCCGACGGCGCGGGTGGCTGTCGAACCTGCACCTCGGCGCCCGCGATCCGGAGGGCGAGTTCGGCGACCCCGGCTCGTACGTGATGGTGGGCAAGACGTTCAAGGGCCTGACCGACGCGCTGCTGGAGTGGCAGACCGAGGAGTTCCCGGCGCACGAGTCGCATCGCACCGCCTCGACCGTGTTCCTGCGACCGGAGCTGGTGGTGGAGATCGCTATCGACGGCGTGCAACGGTCGCCGCGCTACCCGGGGGGACTGGCGCTGCGGTTCGCCAGGGTCAAGCGCTACCGCGACGACAAGACCCCGGCCGAGGCCGACACGATCCAGACGCTGCGGGCGCTGCTGCGCGGCTGAGTCAGGCGGAGGGCGCGAGGCCCTCGTCCTCCTCGCGCACGGTGCCCTGGAACGACCACGGGAAGTTGATCCACAGATCGGTGTCCTTCCAGGCGTAGTCGGGCTGGATGATCGTGGAGGGCTTGGTGTAGATCGTCACCGACCGCACGTCGGCGCCCCTGTCCTTCAGCAGCTGCACCGCGAGGGCGAGGGTGCGGCCGGAGTCGGCCACATCGTCCACGAGCAGCACACGGCGACCGTCGAGGTACGCCATGTCGAGCTCGGGCGGCAGCACCTCGGGGGCGTCGAGCACCGTGCCGATGCCGGTGTAGAACTCGACGTTGATCGCGCCACAGTTCTTCGCGCCGAGGCCATAGGCGATGGCACCGGCGGGGAGCAGTCCCCCGCGGGCGATCGCGACGACCACCTCCGGCTCGAAGCCGCTGGCGAGGATGCTCCGCGCCAGGTCGCGCGTCGCCGCGCCGAAGCCGTCCCAGGTGAGCGTCTCGCGCTCGATCGCCGCATCCGTCATCGGACCATTCTCGCGCATCCGCGAGGCAGGAGCCGCCGCTAGACTGGGCTGGTCCGGCCCGGCCGGTGCCTGAAAAAGAGGCACGAAGCGCTTCGCGATGTCGCGGAGGCGAGACACATACGGATCCCGCAGTCCCTCCGTCCCTGTCTCTCGAAAGGCACCCCCATGCCCACGGTCTCCGCGCACGTCGCCCTCACCCTCGCCCAGCACGTCGATGCCGTCTTCGGGGTGATGGGCAACGGCAACGCCTACTTCCTCGACGCGATCGAGAAGCACACCGACGCCGTCTTCACGGCCGTGCGGCACGAGCAGGGCGCCGTGGTCGCCGCAGACGCGCACTTCCGCGCCTCCGGGCGCATCGCCGCCGGCACCTCGACCTATGGCGCGGGCTTCACGAACACCATCACGGCGCTGGCCGAGGCCGTGCAGGCGCACGTCCCGCTCGTGCTCGTGGTGGGCGACGAGCCCACGTCGGGCCCCCGCCCGTGGGACGTGGATCAGATCGCGCTCGCCTCGGCCGTCGGCGCCCGCACCTACACCGTCGGCCGCGCGGACGCCGCAGCGACCACGGTCATCGCGGTGGAGCACGCGCTGACCTACCGTGTCCCGGTCGTGCTCGCGATCCCCTACGACGTCGCGGCGCTGGAGGCCGGCGACGTCCCGGCGGCGCCCGCGCCGCGGCTGCCCTCCGCGATGTACGCCGTGACCGCGCCGACCTTCTCGTCGGCGAGGTGACGCGTGAG
>NZ_SSDQ01000068.1:0-10384 GCF_004794315.1 Microbacterium sp. PF5
CGGGCCTGAGCCCCAGCCCGCCGCGCGTCCGACCCCGGCGCGCGGCGGGCCGTCCGCCCGGCATCCGTGCGGCGCCGTGAGATCATGGATCCGACATGTCGATTGAACAACAACCGAGCCTGCCCCCTGTGCTCCGCCCCGCGAACCCGCCCCGGCGCGAGCTTTCCGAACTGGCCTCCCGATTCGCCGCCACCGTGCGCGGCGACGCCACCGGAGTGTCCCTGAGCGGCATCACTCTCGCCACCGCGGATCTTCGCCCCGGTGAGGCCTTCGTCGCGATCCAGGGCGTGAACCGCCACGGAGCCGACTTCGCGGCGACCGCTGCCGAGAAGGGCGCGGTCGCGGTCATCACCGACGAGCGCGGCGCGGAGATCGCCGCGGACGCCGGCCTGCCCGTCCTCGTGGTGAACGATCCGCGCGCCGTGCTGGGCGACCTGAGCGCCTGGGTCTACGGCACCGGGGCGGACGACCCCCTGCCGCTGCTCTTCGCGACGACGGGCACCAACGGCAAGACGAGCGTCTCCCACCTCCTGGAGGGCATCCTCGAGCAGATGGGCGTGGTCACGGGGCTGTCGTCGACGGCCGAGCGCCACATCGCGGGCGAGGTCATCGTGTCGCGGCTCACCACGCCGGAGGCGTCGGAGATGCACGCGCTCCTGGCGCTGATGCGCGAGCGGCACGTGGAAGCGGTCGCGGTCGAGGTGAGCGCGCAGGCGCTGTCCCGCCACCGCGTCGACGGGATCCGGTTCGATGTCGCCGGCTTCACGAACCTCAGCCACGACCACCTCGACGACTACGCCGACATGGAGGAGTACTTCGAGGCGAAGCTGCCGCTGTTCCGTCCCGATCGCGCGGTCCGCGGCGTGATCTGCCTCGACTCCCCCTCCGGCGCGCTGGTCGTCGATCGCGCGGAGATCCCCGTCGTCACGGTCGGCACGCCGTCGATCGCCGCCGATCCCGATGCCGCGGCCCGCGCGGACTGGGTGGTCGTGATCGACGAGGAGCGCGCCGCCGGCACCACCTTCACGATGAGCGGCCCTGCCGGAACCCTCACCACCACGGTGCCGGTGATCGGTCCGCACATGGCCGCCAATGCCGCGCTCGCGATCGTCATGCTGCTGGAGGGCGGGTACGCGTGGGAGCGGATCACCGACGCGCTCGGCCGCGACGGCGGCATCCACGCCTACCTCCCCGGCCGTACGCAGCTCGTCTCCGGCGACCGCGGACCGGCGGTGTTCGTGGACTTCGGGCACTCGCCGGACGCCTTCGAGAAGACCCTCGCCGCGGTGCGCCGGGTCACCCCCGGAAAGGTGCTGATGCTGTTCGGCGCGGATGGCGACCGCGACGCCAGCAAGCGCTTCGACATGGCGCGCACGGCCGTGGAGGGCAGCGACATCCTCGTCGTGACCGATCACCACCCGCGCTTCGAAGACCCGGCGTCCATCCGGGCGACCCTCGTGGAGGGCGCGCGCCGGGCACGACCCGACGCGGAGATCCACGAGTACTCCCCACCGGAGGCGGCGATCGTCGCGGCGGTCGGCCTGGTGGGCGACGGCGACGCGATCCTGTGGGCGGGTCCCGGGCATCAGGACTACCGGGACATCCGCGGCGTGCGCACCCCGTACTCGGCGCGTGAGCTGTCCCGCCGCGCGCTGAAGGCCGCCGGGTGGCCGGTTCCGGAACCGCGCTGGCCTGTGCCCTACCCGGACGAGGACTGACCGCCGCCCGGTGCAGCGCCGCGCTGCATCGGGCGCCCTCGGCGGCCGCCCCGTCAGCTCGCGGCGATGAGCCGATCGGCCGTGCGCCGTGCCCAGTCCTCGGCCTCTGCGAGCGTCTCGACCGTGAGGGTGCTCGGCGCCTCGTGCTGGTCGACGACCGCGGAGATCGTGTCGACGATGCCGAGGAACGACAGGCGTCCCTCGTGGAACGCGTCGACGGCCTGCTCGTTGGCGGCGTTGTACACGGCCGGGAAGGTGCCGCCCGCGCGTCCGACCGCCTTGGCGAGTGCGACGGCCGGGAAGGCCTCGCCGTCGAGCGGCTCGAAGGTCCACGAGCTCGCGGTCGTCCAGTCCAGGGGACGACCCACGCCGCCGATGCGGTGCGGCCAGTCCAGGCCGAGGGAGATCGGCAGACGCATGTCCGGCGGGGACGCCTGTGCGATGGTGGACCCGTCGATGAACTCGACCATGGAGTGCACGATCGACTGCGGGTGCACGACCACCTCGATGTCGTCGTAGGCCACGTCGAACAGCAGGTGCGCCTCGATCACCTCGAGCCCCTTGTTGACGAGGGTGGCGGAGTTCGTCGTGACCGTCCTGCCCATGTTCCAGGTGGGGTGCGCGAGCGCCTGCCCCGGTGTGACCTCGGTGAGCTCACTGCGCGTGCGTCCGCGGAACGGTCCGCCCGACGCGGTCACCACCAGGCGTCGCACCTCGTCATGCGTCCCGGAGCGGAGCGCCTGTGCGAGGGCGGAGTGCTCGGAGTCGACGGGGACGATCTGCTCGGGGGCGGCCGCCGCCAGCACCAGATCTCCCCCGACGATCAGCGACTCCTTGTTCGCGAGGGCGAGCGTGCGGCCCGCCTGCAGCGCGGCGAGCGTGGAGCCGAGTCCGATCGAGCCGGTGATGGCGTTGAGCACCACATCGGCCTCGACGTCCCGCACGAGCTGTTCCGCTTCGACGGCACCGAGCGCCGTGTCCTCGACCTGGAACTGCTCCGCCTGCTCTGTCAGCAGCTCGCGGTTGGAGCCCGCGGCGAGCCCGACGAGCTCGAACCGGCGCGGGTTGGCGCGGATCACGTCCAGCGCCTGGGTGCCGATGGAACCGGTGGAGCCGAGGACGATGACGCGACGCATGACGCCAGCCTAGGACACGGCCGCCGTCGCGCCCGCGCTACTGCTGCGCCTGCACCGGGGTCGTGGCGAGGATGTCGACGACGAACACGAGGCTCTCGTTCTGCAGTTCGTTGCCCTCGCTCGCACCGTAGCCGTCGGACGGGGGCATCACGACGAGCACCTGCGAGCCGACCTTCTGACCTTCGAGCGCCTTCTGGAATCCGGTGACCACTCCCGTGGTCTGGAACTGCGCCGGCGCCGCGTCGCGACTCCAGCTCGAGTCGAACTCCTTGCCGTCGGACCACTTGACCCCGAGGTACTGCACGACGACCAGGTCGCCCGAGGCGACCGTCGCTCCGTCACCCTGCTTGAGCACGGCGACCTGGGTCTCGGCCGGCGCATCGCCGTCCGGGATCGTGATGCTGGGCTTGCCGTCGTCGTCCAGCTTCACCTCGGGCATGCCGGGGGTCGGGTCGACCGGCGTACCGGTGGCGACCTCGGGCAGTTGCTCGACGGCCTCTGCGTACACGACCTTATTCGTCCCGCCCTCGCCGAAGACCTCGCCTGGAAGGGCGAGGACGACCTGCGTTCCGATCGGCTGGCACTCGAGAGCGGCGATGAAGAGAGATGCACTGTTCTGGTCGAGAAGGACGGGAGCCTCACCACCCTCGCTTCGTGCCGAGGAATCGACGACTTCACCTGTCGACGCTTCCACGATCTGGTACTTCACCCCGACGAGGTCATTCGCGACGACTTCGTCACCTGTGCCCTCAGCGATCACCGTTCGCTCCACATCGGCGAAGGCCGCATCAGCTGGCACTTTGACGACGGCATCGAGTCCCTCGCCCTGAACGTCAATGGAATCCGAGGTCTTGCCCGGCTGCGCGTCGAGCAGACACCCACTCGAAGCGGACGGGTCGGGGGTGCCCGAGCTCTCCGGCGAACCGCTGCCGGAGCAGCCGGCGAGCAGGAGGGTCGCCGCGGCGACGGTGGACAGGACGATGAGCGGACGCTTGCGCACAGTGAGACCTCGGGATCGCGGGCGGGACACTCCATCCTGCCCCATCGCCCTTTGCCCTCCCTGGGAGGTGGGGCGCGAGTCTTCATTCCCACGTCGGCATGGGGCCGGGAGTATCCTGCTCTGATGACCTCTGAGCAGTCCGTCGAGCCCGAACCCGCCTCAGAGGACACGCCGAAGCCGCGCCATGCGGGCTTCACGTACGCGCTCGGTCGCAGCCTGATCGCCCCGCTCGCGCGGCTGATCTACCGTCCCCGGATCGAGGGCCGCGAGAACGTCCCCACCACCGGTCCGGTGATCTTCGCGAGCAACCACCTGTCGTTCATCGACTCGATCGCCATCCCGGTCGCGGCACCGCGGCCCGTGCACTTCCTTGCGAAGTCGAGCTATTTCGAGGGGACCGGATTCAGCGGCCGCCTCACCAAGACCTTCTTCGAGGCGATCGGCGCGATCCCCGTCCGGCGCGGCGCGGGTCAGGCAGCACTCGACGCGCTCGATCTGCAGCGGCAGCTGCTCGAGGAGGGCCTCGCGGTCGCGCTGTACCCCGAGGGGACCCGTTCCACCGACGGTCGCCTGTACAAGGGCCGGACGGGCGTGGCGTTCCTGGCCCTGCAGACGGGCGCACCGGTGGTCCCGGTGGGACTCATCGGCACCGACAAGGTGATGCCGGTGGGCGCGAAGATGCCGACGCTCTCCGAACGCGTGACGGTGCGGTTCGGCGATCCGCTCGACCTGTCCCCCCACGGACCCGCTACCAGCGGACGCGCACGGCGGCTCGCGACCGACGAGATCATGGCCGCGATCCATGCCCTGTCCGGTCAGGAACTGGCGGGCACCTACAACGAGGCTCCGGCCCAGGGCACCATCGAGAAGATCAAGCAGGCGCTCCCGCACGAGCGCCGCTGAGTAGCGCTGAGCGTGAACCCCGGACCCTCCCGGTAGCGGCGACCACGTGTCCCCTCCCGGGCGAGGAGTCCAACAGCGGTTGCCCCTCCGCCGCGGGGGTCACGCGCTCGCGGTGACCGTGGCCTCGTGCCGCACCGGGAAGTTGACCGAGTTCGCGATGAAGCACCACTCGTTCGCCTGGGCGTGCGCCCGCTCTGCCGCCTCGATCATGGACGGATCGGCGACCACGACCTCCGGGGAGAGCGTCACCTCGACGAATGATCCCCCTCCTGCCCCGTTCTCGCGCATCAGCCCGCGCGCGCTGTCGCGGTAGGAGACGACCACGACGCCGGCGGTGACGCAGGCGTGCAGATACGACAGCAGGTGGCACTCGGAGAGCGAGGCCAGCAGGAGGTCTTCGGGGTTCCAGCGGGAGGGGTCTCCGCGGAACGGCTTGTCGGACGAGGCCAGCAGCGCGGGCTTGCCCTCGATCTCGATGGTGACGTCGCGGCGATAGTCGCGGTATCCGCTCGTTCCGGTGCCGGAGTTGCCCGTCCACGTAGTTGTGAGAGCGTAGCGGTGTTCACCGAGCGGACGCGACGTGGTGTGCTCTGCCATGCGCTCAGTCTGCCAGGTGCCGCCGACGTCGCGACCCTCCGCGGGGACCCCGAGGCCGCGGGACCACCGGCACTAGGCTGGTGGAGTGCTGGAGACACTCACCGTTCAGGATTCCGTCGAGCTCGCCGTCGTCGAACGGAGCGGATTCATCGAGTCACGTCACGCCGGCGCCGCGGTGGTGCTCTCGCCCGACGGCGAGGTGATCGCGCGACACGGCAACGCCGACGCACTCATCCTCCCGCGGTCGAGTCTCAAGCCGCTGCAGGCGGTGGCGTGCATCACCGCCGGCGCACCGCTGGAGGGCGAACAGCTCGCCCTCGCCACGGCGAGTCACACGGGCACGGACCGGCACGCCGCAGTGGTGCGCGACATCCTCACCGCCGGGGGCCTGACGGAAGACGACCTCGCGTGCCCTCCGGCCTGGCCGGGCGACTCCGCGACCCGCGACGAGCTGGTGCGCGAACACGGCCAGGAGGCGCGCGTCCGCATGAACTGCTCGGGCAAGCACGCCGCGATGCTGCGGGCCTGCGTGGCCACCGGCTGGCCGACCGCGGGATACCTCGACCCCGCGCATCCGCTGCAGGCTCACATCCGGGAGGTCGTCGAGCGCCTCACCGGGGAGAAGATCGCGCACACCTCCATCGACGGCTGCGGCGCTCCGGTGCATGCGCTCACCCTCACCGGGCTCGCGCGCGCGATCCACCGCATCGGCACCGCGTCCGACCGTTCGCCGTTCGCGCTGCACCGCGTGGCCGGGTCGCTCGTCCGCGCGGTGCGCGAGAACCCCTGGACCGTCGAAGGGCCCGGCCGCCCCGACACCATCGCGACCGAGCGTCTCGGCGTCTTCACCAAGGGCGGCGCGGAGGGCGTCATGGTGATGGTGGCGCCGGACGGGACGACCGCGGCCCTGAAGATGCTCGACGGCGCCGCGCGCGCGTCCACCATCGTCGCCGCCACCCTCCTGGCTCGCGCGGGCTCTCTGAGCGACACCGACGTGGCCGGTCTCGCGGAGGCCCTCCCGCTCGACGTGCTCGGGGGCGGTGCCCGCGTGGGAACGGTCCGCCCCGGCGCCGGCCTCTGACGCACCAGCCTCACCGCGACCCGAGCCCCGGCACGACGACCCGCCGCGGCGCGCGGTCCCCCACCACCGACCACGCGCGCCCCTGATGCAGCCGGGCGAACGGCGGGAGGTCGCGCACACCGACTAGCTGGCGCAGATCGGACGGACGCTCCGCGCGGACCAGGACCTCGCCCTCGGCGCGGATCTGCTGCCACAGGGCCCACTGCCGCTGCCAGCCCTCCGCGTCGGCCATCAGGATGCACGGGCTCGCGGTCGTCGGCACGTCGCTCCCGGCCGTCCGCACGTCCCACTCCGGGCGCGCCGCGCGGAGTGCGCCCACCGCGTCCGACGCGCCCGCCGTGACCAGCGCCACGACCGGCCTCGCCGGTGCCCAGATCTCCGTCGAGGAGGCAGCGGACTGCCTCGGCCGCTCGTCCGCCCAGGCGAACTGCACCTCCCGCCCGTCGAGCACCGCGCGTCCCGGCGGTCGGTCCCGCACGAACCCCGACGTCTCGCCACCCGCTGCGAGGTGCTCGACGCGCGACGCCGCGCGTAGAAGCGCTCGACGGGGCAGCGCGTCGAGCACACGGCCCAAGGGACCCGATGCCCGTGCGGCCGTGAGGATCCAGGTCGTCGAAGGTGACAGGCGCAGCGACTGCTCCCACCGCTGCGCGAACTCCTGTGCGTACTCGACAGGGAGCTCGGCGTGCAGCGCGTCGATGTCGTCGCACAGCACGAGCTCGGGGATCTCCGTGTCACCCCTGACCCATGCCGCGAGCAGGTCCACCGCGCTTTCCGCATCGGAGGGGAACAGCAGGGCATCATGACGCTGGGCCGCCACCGCGCGCACGAGCGCCGTGCGTCCGCTGCCCGGAGCGCCGAGCACGGCGAGCCCGCGCTCACGCCCCGGACGCAGAAGCTCCCGAGGCTGCCGCTGTCGTTGCGGGTCGTCGGCGAGACCGAGCACCACCGCGTGCCCCCCGGCGTCGTCGCTGCCGTCGTGATCCGCGACACGAAGGTCTGCGAGATCGATGTGTCGCGGCAACGGCGGGAGCCAGGGGCTGACAGCCGGAGCCGCCTGGCTCCAGCGCGTCGCTGCACGCCGCAGGTCTCCGGGACCGGTCAGCGCGACGCGCACGAGCTGCGGCTCCGCATCCTGCGGTCGACGCACGAGCGCACAGCCGCGCCCCTCCGGCCCCCCATCGAGCAGCGCCGCGCCGTCCGTCCCGATCACGGCCCTGCTGTCCGCGGGATCTGCGACCCGCAGGCTGATCCGCAGCGGGCAGTTCGCCGCCAGGGCGTCACGGATCACGCCGCCCGCACGCTGCGTCCCGAGGACCAGGTGCATCCCCAGGGCGCGGCCGCGCGCAGCGATGTCGATGAACACGTCGCCGAGGTCGGCGTGCTCGAGGAGCAGGGCGGCGAACTCGTCGACCACGATCACCAGGCGTGGCAGGTCGACCTCTGACACGTCTCGAACGCCGGCCGCGGCGAGGGCGGCCTCCCGTCGTCGCATCTCCGCCCGCAGGCTCGAGACACCCCGGCGCGCACCCTCGTCGTCGAGGTCCGTGATCACCGCCGACACCTGGCGGAGAGCGCGAAGCGGCTCGAACGCCGTCCCACCCTTGAAGTCGGCCAGCACGAACGTCACCCGATCCGGTCCGTACGCGGCACACATCGCCGCAACCCAGGTCACGAGCAGTTCGCTCTTTCCCGCCCCGGTCATGCCGGTGACGATCGCGTGCGGTCCGTGCTCCACCAGATCGACCGCGATGTCGGTACCCCGGCCGTCACGGCCCACCACGACCGCGAGACCATCACCTGCCTCTGAGACGATCACGTCGGCCAGCGGCACGCTGAGCGGGAGCTCCGTATGCGTGTCCGACGGCTCGCCCGTTGCCGAGGCGACCAGTTCTGCCTGCGGTCGCGACAGGCACTCGACCGCGACCTCGGTCACGCCCTCCGGCGTGCGCAGCGATGCGGCCCCCGGCTCGACCACGTCGAGCACGGTCGTGATCCCCGACGGCACCTCGGCGTCGGGAGCCGCCGTCCAGATCACCGCATCTGCCGCGACGGGCGCTCCGAGCGTGCCCCACCCCACCCGGAAGGCCCCCCGGCGCGCCCGCACCGCGTGAGCCGCCGTGGTCAGGCCGGACGACGCCAGCTCCTCGCCGACGAGCGCCAGTTGCGCCGGCCCGAAGCGGAGGCAGAGCTGCGCGACCAGAGCTCGTGCCGCCGCGGCTGCGACCGGGGCCTGGCCACGGACGCAGACGCCCCCGCCGAGCCGCACCACGACCGGCGCGTCATCGAGCTCGGCGCATCGCGCGCGGAACGCCTCTGCTCGATCGCCCTCCCCACCCGTCGTGCGCACGGCGCTGACACGCACACCGCGACCCACGGTCAGCTCGGTGTCGGCAGCGATCGGATCCGTCCCACGAAGCGGCGGTTCTGCGACGCACGCGGCGACGTCCGGGTGGCGCGACTCGAGCTGGGCCCGCTCCTCGGCGTGACGGCGGGCGAGCGCATCCTCGACCGCGCGCCACTCGGCCTCCACCCTGTCCGCCTCACGCCGTCGATCGTGCCGTCGCGTCCTCGCGGCGTCGGCCACCGAAGCGAGCATCATGAGGGGACCGAGTGCGGCGAACCACAGCGACTGCACCGACCCCGTGGTGAGCCACAGCGCCACCCCCATCCCAACCGGGACGATTCCCGCGAGATACGGCAGCGAGGTGCGGCGCGGCGGCGCGGGCGCGGAAGGGATGACGAGAGGAGACGGGTCCATCTCCCCAGTGCACCGCTCCGTGACAGCAGAGAGCCTGCTGTCCACAGCGTCGGAGCGACTACTCCGCGGTGTCCCCCTCTGGGGAGGAGGACTGGGGGTCGCTCACCTGCAACACGATGAGCGTCACGTTGTCGCGACCACCGTTGTCGAGAGCCGCAGCGAGCATGGCGTCCACGCACGCGGCCGGATCGGAGTTCTCCCGCAGGAAATGCTGGATGCCGTAGTCGGTCAGCTCCTTGGTGAGTCCGTCGGAGCAGATCACGAACCGGTCGCCCGGACGCAGGTCGATGGTGACATAGTCCGGAGCGGTGAGCTCGCTGGCGCCCACCGCGCGCGTGATGACGTTGCTGTAGGGGTGGCCCTCGGCCTCCTCCGGGCTGAGCTTCCCCGCTGCGATCAGCTCCTGCACCACCGAGTGGTCCGTGGTCACCTGCACGAGCCGGTCATCGCGCAGGAGATAGACCCGCGAGTCGCCGATGTTCAGCGCGACCCACTGCGCCTGGTCTCCGCCGTCGTCCAGGTAGACGCCCGTGAGCGTGGTCCCGGTTCCCTCGTCGGTGGTCTCCGGGTGCTCCGCGATGTCGTCGACGGCGCGGGCGAGAGCCTCTTCGATCGTGCGATGCGAGATGTCGCCCGCGACGACCGCGGCCTGCAGGCGGGACACGGTGCTTTGGCTTGCGATCTCGCCTCCCGCGTGCCCGCCCATTCCGTCGGCGACGATGAAGAGGGGGAACTCCGCGAGGAACGCGTCCTGGTTGGTCTCACGGCGACGGCCCTGATCCGTGACACCCGACCACGAGAGCAGCAGCGGGCGTCCCGCAACCGTGACGGTGTGCGTCTTCGTCTCAGCCACGTGCTGCCTCCGATGGACCTGCGGCGGAAAGGGCGGTCGCAGGATACTCACACATCGTAGTGGAACACGATCCCCTCGCTCGCACCGGGGCCCTTCGAGGGGCAGAGCGGAACGGAGACGCCGATCGGGCGCTGCGACAAGACCATGACCTCCACGTTAGCGGGCGCATCGCCCGCGAGAACACCGTTCACACCACGAAACCCCCGGCGGTGGGCCGGGGGTTTCGCGACGACGGTCACGCAGGGGGCTGCGTGGGATCGTTCGGGGTAGTGGGAGGAGCCGGCGGTGCGGCCGGCGGGGCCGCGGGCGGAGCCGGCGGCGTGGTCGGCGGAGCC
>NZ_SSDQ01000069.1:0-24055 GCF_004794315.1 Microbacterium sp. PF5
CCCCCCCCGCCGCTCCCGCCGCCCCCGCCGCGACGCCCGAGGCCCAGGCCGAGCCGGAGCCCGAGCGCATCCCGGTCGCCGACCCCCTGCACCGCACCCCGCCGCAGCCGCCGCGCGACCTCGCCTGACCTCGCACACCCCCGACGGCCTCTGGCCGCGGCACGGCGCACTCAGCGAAAGGAGCCGTGCCGCGGACACAGGCCGCCGGGGTCGCGTCAGCTCAGGTGCACGCGCTCGGTCCGCTGCCGCTGCTGCCCGAGCCCCTCGATCTCGATCGTCATCTCATCGCCGTCCTGCAGATAGGGGAAGCGTCCGGAGAGCGCGACGCCCTGCGGGGTACCGGTGTTGATCACGTCGCCCGGCTCCAGCACCAGGTAGTGACTGAGCTCGTGCACCAGTTGCAGCACCGGGAAGATCATGTCGGCCGTGGAGGAGTCCTGCCGCGGCTCGCCGTTCACGAAGGAGCGGAGGCGCAGCGCCTGCGGGTCGACCTCGTCGGCGGGCACGAGCGCGGGGCCGAGGGGGTTGAACGTCTCGGAGCACTTCCCCTTCGACCACTGCCCGCCCGAGACGTCGAGCTGGTACGCCCGCTCCGACACGTCGTTGGAGATGGTGTACCCGGCGATCACGTCGCGGGCGGCCTCGGGCGACGGGAGGTAGCGGGCGGTCCTGCCGATCACCACCGCGAGCTCCACCTCCCAGTCGACCTTCTCCGCACCGGGCGGCAGCAGCACCACGTCGTTCGGGCCGACCACGGTGTTGGGGTGCTTGAAGAAGAGCACCGGGTGCACGGGCGGCTCTGCGCCGGACTCGGCCGCGTGCGCGGCGTAGTTCTGGCCGATGCACAGGACCGCGGTCGGGCGGGCGACGGGAGCGCCGAGGCGGAGGCCGTCGACGTCGGCGACGGGCAGCTCGTCGCGGCGCAGGGCCTCGCGGGTGCGGGCGATGCCGTCGGCGGCGAGGAACGCCCCATCGATCTCGGCCGTGAGGGGCGCGAGGTCGCGGATCACCCCGGCGTCGTCGCGGACGTAGGGGCGTTCGTGGCCGGCGGGGCCGAGGCGCAGGAGTTCCATGTCGGGCTTTCGGGTCAGCGGGCGGCGGCGAACGACGGGTTGACGATCGGCACGGACTCGCCCGCGAACGACCGGATGATGTTCTGGGCCGCGTGCACCGGCAGGTCGGCGAGGGCCTCGGGGGAGTACCAGGCGGCGTGCGGGGTGAGCAGCACCTGGTCGAGGTCGCGGAGCGGGGAGTCGGCGGCGAGCGGTTCCCCCGCGAAGACGTCGAGCGCGGCGCCGCCGAGGTGTCCGTCGCGGAGGGAGGCGGCGAGCGCGTCCTCGTCGATGAGCGGTCCGCGGCAGGTGTTCACGATCACCGCGCCCGGCGTCATGGTGGCGAGGGCGGCCGCGTCGATCAGGTGCCGGGTGGCGTCGGTGAGGGGCACGTGGAGGGTGAGGATGTCGGCGCGGGCGATGGCGTCGGGGATCTCGACGGGCTCGCAGCCCGCCTCGCGCACGGCGTCGGCGGGGGCGTACGGGTCGGCGACGAGCACACGGAAGCCGAGGCCGCGGAGTCCGCGCGCGACGAGCGAGCCGATACGGCCGAAGCCCAGCACGGACACGGTGGTGGTGGAGGGGCGCACGGCGAGCGGTCGGGCGTCCACGGCCTTCCAGGTGCCGGCGCGCACGGCGCGGTCGTAGGCGGGGAGTCCGCGCGCCTGGGTCATGATCATGGCCACGGTGTGCGCGGCGACCTCTTCGATGCAGTAGCTGGGGGTGTTGGCGACGGCGATGCCCCGGGCGGTGGCGGCGTCGACGTCGATCATGTCGTACCCGATGCCGACGCGGCTGATGAGGCGCAGGTTGGGCATCCGGTCCATGAGGTCGCCGTCGATGCGTGCCCACTGCACCACGAGTCCCTCGGCCTCGGCGCCGAGCACGGCGATGTCGTCGGGGCTGCCGGAGGCGGCGCGATCGGCGCGCAGGCCCGCGCCGCGGAGGGTGTCTTCGATGACGGTCCCCGGGAGGTCGCAGTCGGTGACGAGGATGAACGGCGCAGTCATGGGAGCGATGCTATAGCATCTAGCAAAGCGGTGTACAGCGGCTGACAGCGACCGGTTCTTGCTATAGCGTTTAGGCATGACTGTTCGCCGCGCACTCATCACCGGCGCGAGTTCCGGCATCGGAACCGCCGCCGCCCTCGAACTCGCCCGCGAGGGCGCCGCCCTCTGGATCACCTACACCGGGCGCGAGGCCGAGGCCGAGCGCGTCGCCGAGGAGTGCCGGGCGGCCGGTGCCGCCGAGGTGCTGGTGTCACGGCTCGACCTGCGCGACCCCGAATCGATCGACGCGCTCACCGACCGCATCACCGTCACCTGGGGCGAGCTGCACGTGCTCATCAACAACGGCGGAGTCTGCCCCTACACGCCCTACCCCGACATCGACATCGAGGAGTGGGACTTCGTCCTCGAGACCAACGCCCGCGGCACCTTCCTGCTCACCCGGGCGGCACTCCCCCTGCTGCGCGCGGCCGAGGGCGACCGGTCGGTGGTCAACATCGCCTCGATCGCCGGACAGGTCGGCGCCCTGCAGACCGGCATCCACTACGCCGCCAGCAAGGGGGCGCTGCTCGCCATCACCCGCAGCTTCGCGCGACACCTGGCCTCCGAGGGCATCCGCGTCAACGCCGTCACCCCCGGCCCTGTCGCCAGCGCCATCACCGACCAGCTCCAGGGCGAGGGGCGCGCGAAGCTCGAAGCCGGCATCCCCCTCGGCGCGTTCGGCCAGCCCGAGGACGTCGCCTGGATCATCGCGTCGCTCGCCTCGGAGCGCGCCCGCTTCATCACCGGAGCCACCTACGACGTCAACGGAGGAGTTCGCATTGACTGACCGCACCGCCCTCGACCGTTCCGCGCACGACACCGTGCAGGCACAGCTCGACGCGTTCAACGCCCACGACCTCGACGCGTTCGTCGCCACCTACGCCGACGACGCCGTCATCACCGGTGTCGCGCCCGAACCCATCGTGGGCGCCGAAGCCATCCGCGCGTTCTACGAACCCCGGCTGCAGAACCCCGAGCTCTCGTGCGTCATCGAGTCGAGCGTGCTCTTCGGCGCGCGGTGGGTCGTGGCGCAGGAGCAGGTGATCAACGCGGGTGTCGCGACCGAGACCATCGCGACCTTCGACGTGGTGGACGGCCGCATCGCGCGGGCGTCGATGCTCAAGGCCTGAGGCGCGGAGGCGGGGTCACCTGCGGCGGTACCCGTCCGCACGGTGGGCTATGCGCAGGACGTACACCGTGCGAGTCTCCTCGTCGACGCGGACCACCACGCGATAGGCGATCCCGACATACCCGCTGCGCTGGCCCTCGAGTTCGGCACCGAGCGCCTTGGTCGTCCGCATCGGGTTCTCGGCGAGGGGGCCTTCCAGGAACCGGAGAACGGCATCGGCGAGCTTCGGCTCCAGTCGGTGGAGTGCTCGCACCGCGGGACCCGTGAGCTGGACGTCGTAGTGCTCCGCGGTCACCGCCGACCCAGTTGCTCTCGCACCTCGGCCAGACTCAACGTGCGTCCTGCGGCGATGTCTGCATCGGCTTCCGCGACCTCTTCCGCGTGCTGCGGATCTTGCAGGAGCGCGAGAGTCGCCTGCAGTGCTTGAAGGTCGTCGACACTCAGCATGACCACCGCGGGACGCCCGTGACGAGTGATGGTCACCGCCTCGTGCGTGGTGTCCACCGACTCCACCAGTTGAGAGAACCTGTCCTTCGCCTCGCTGATTGAGACCGTCTGCATAGTCATGAACATAGCCTAAATTCAGGCCCGATTTCTGGCCAGTATTCTCGGCGACGGCCCTCGGCCGTGGCCGTCACTCGTGCTCGGGGAGGATCGGCGTGGACCAGCCGGGGTCGCGTCCGAGCTGTGCGGCCCGGGAGACGGAGGCCGCACCGTAGCGGTCGCGCAGGGTGTCGAGCACCGAGTCGAGTCGCGCCTCATCACCCCAGTCGATCGGGAGCTCCGGCTGCACGCGGTCGGCGCGGTCGAGCTGCGACAGGGAGAGGCCGAGCAGCGTGATGCCGCGGTCGGCGACCTCGGACTGCGCGGCGGCGAGCAGGGTGCGCGCCACCGTGAGGAGGATCGCGGTGCGGTCGGTCGGCGCGCCGAGCGTGCGGGAGCGGGTGGCCTTCGTGAAGTCGCCGAAGCGCAGTCGCAGCACCACCGTGCGGCACACGCGGTCGCCGTCGCGCAGCCGCCGGGCGAGCCGGTCGACGATCTGCGTGAGGATGAGGTCGAGCTCCTCCGCCGACCGCGGCCGCGAGCCGAGCGCGCGCTGCGAGCCGATCGACCCGCGCCGCCGTGTGGTGTCGACCGGGCGCGGATCCCGCAGTCGCGCGAGCGCGTGCACGTGCGCGCCCGTGGCCTTGCCGAGCATGCGCTCCGCCGTCGCCGCCTCCAGCTCCGCGAGCTGGCCGACCGTGCGCACGCCGTAGCGGTGCAGCTTCTCGGCCGTCACCGCGCCCACGCCCCACAGCCGCTCGACCGGCAGCGGTAGGAGGAACTGCTCCTCGCGCTCGGGCTCCACGACCAGCAGACCGTCGGGTTTGCTCACGGCGCTGGCGACCTTCGCGAGGAACTTGGTGCGCGCGACCCCGACCGAGATCGCGAGCCCGACCTCGCGTCGCACACGTTCCCGCAGGCGCACGGCGATCTCTTCCGGCGTTCCCGCGATGCGCCGCAGCCCGCCGACCTCCAGGAACGCCTCGTCGATCGACAGCCCCTCGACCAGCGGCGTCGTGTCGCGGAAGATCGCGAAGACGTCTGTGCTCGCGGCGGAGTACGCCTCCATGCGCGGCGGCACCACGACGGCGTCGGGGCACAGCTCCCGCGCCTGGCGACCGCCCATCGCGGTGCGGACGCCGCGGGCCTTCGCCTCGTAGCTCGCCGCCAGCACGACCCCGCCGCCCACGATCACCGGTCGACCGCGCAGCTCGGGGGCGTCGCGCTGCTCGACCGACGCGTAGAAGGCGTCGAGGTCGGCGTGCAGCACGGTGGCTTCCCCACGCATCCGTTCTCCCGTCGACGAGCGGATCGTCGCACGGACCCCGGACATCGGTGCGGGCGCGTCGTCGCGCGGGGATCGCTCGGAAACCACACCGGCGACGAGACGAACGGCCCTCAGACGCCACGCCGGCGACGAGACGAACGGCGCTCAGGAATCGGTGGCGTCAGGCGTCGAAGCGGGCGCGCAGGGCGGGGTCGACGGTGATGTCGCCGAAGGACGCGGTCCAGGCGCCGTCGACCGCGATGGACTGACCGGAGAGGTACGGGGCCTCATCGGAGAGCAGGAATGCGGTGACGGCGGCGACCTCCTCCGCCCGGGCGATGCGTCCCATCGGCGGGCCCTCCGCGAGCGCGCGCTCCTCCGCAGCGGGGTCGGCCGCTCGGGCGATCTGCGCCTCCAGGTGCGGGGTGCGCACGCCGCCCGGCGCCACGGTGTTCGCACGTATGCCGAGACCGCCATATGTCACCGCGACACTGCGCGTGAGCGCATCGATGCCGCCCTTCGTGAACTCGTAGGCGGCGTGATCCACGAAGCTCGCCCGCCCGTGGATCGAGCCGATGTTCACGATCGCCCCCGGCACGCCCTGGTCCACGAACGCCGACACCGCGGTCGAGCAGCCCCACAGATAGCCGAAGCCGTTGATGCCGATGATCTCCCGCACCACGGTCTCGTCGAGCTCGTGCAGGGGAGTGCGCCGGGTGATGCCGGCGTTGTTCACCCACCCGCCCAGTGGTGCGCGTGCCCGGGCCGCGGTCGCCGCGCGCGCGTGCGCCTCCCGGTCGGACGCATCGCCGAGCACGACCTCCGCCAGCACGCCCGCCTCGACCGTGCCGGAGCCCGGGGAGCGTTCGAGCCCCACCACGATCCAGCCGTCGGCGGTCAGGCGCTCGGCGACCGCGCGGCCGATGCCCTTGCCGCTGCCGGTGACCACGACACTGCGCGGGGAGTCGGTCATGTCAGTCCCTCTCGAATCGGAACACGGCGGGGTCGAGCCCGAACCCGAGGCCCGGGGTATCGCTCGGTATCACGGCGCCGTCGAACCGCGGGCCGCCCGTCACGAACGAGGGCGCGGGGTCGTACGGGTTCACGCCGCGCGCGAAGGTCTCGACCTGGATGCCGAGGTGGGCCGTCACCTCGGGGTACACGTGGCCCGATACGGGCACGTCCCGCTCGTCCGCCCACGCGATCAGCTCCCGTGCGGGGGTGACTCCGCCGATCGCGACCACGTCGAGGCGCAGCGCATCGACCTCGCCGACCTCCACCAGCGCCTTCAGCACCGCGGGGTCGGTCACCTCGTCGCCCACCGCGACCGGCAGCCCCGACTCGCGGCGGATCCGCGCGACACCCGCCGCGTCCTCCGGCAGCAGCGGATCCTCGAGCCACGCCAGGCGCGGGTCGCCCCACTGCGCGATCTCGGCGAGGGCCGTGTCGGCGTCGGGCCAGCCGAAGCCCACGTCGACCACCAGCCCGGTCGTGTCGGGCAGTTCTGCGTTCAGCAGCGCCAGCAGCTCGCGCATGTATGCCGGATCGGGAATGCGGGAGATCTTCACCTGCGACCACCCGTCCGCCTGGGCCAGCACCTCGTCCGCGACCTCCCGCGGCGTGCGCTGCGGTGACGGGTACGCGGCCACGAGCATCGCGTCGCGGGGAGCGTCGCCCGTGCCGAGCAGACGCCACAGCGGCACCCCGGCCCGCCGCGCGGCGATGTCCCACAGCGCGATGTCGACGAGCCCGATGGCCCGACGCACGAGCCCGACCCGTCCGACGATCGCGCTCCCCCGCAGCATCCGCTCCCACGTGCTCGCCGGGTTGTCCGCGTCGGTGCCGACCGCGTGCGAAGCCACGAGCCGCTCCACGATCTCGGCCATCGGCGCCTCGCGCGACAGGCAGTACGCGACGCCGGTGGTGCCGTCACCCGCGGTCGCCCGCACCGCGGTGTACTCGCGGCGCGTGACCGTCATGGCCCCGAGCTGCAGGGGCGCGGGCAGGGGCAGCACCACCGTGGCGGTGTCGACGCGGGCGATCGCGCTCATTCGGGCTTCTTCGCGAGGGGCACGCCGTAGTCCACCATGAACCCGCCGTCGACGTACAGCGTCTGGCCGTTCATGTAGCGCGACTGGTCGGAGACGAGGAAGCTGACCGCCGCGGCGACCTCGCTCGCGTCGGCCAGGCGCTTCGCGGGGATGCGCGACAGGATCGTGTCGAGGCTCAGCGTGCCCTGCTCGACCCCCTGCCGGAAGACGCCCGTGTCGACGTAGCCCGGGGCGACCGCGTTCACGCGCACGCCCCGCGCCGCCCACTCGGCCCCGGCGGTGGAGGTGAGCCCGATCACCGCGGCCTTGGTCGTGGCGTAGGGCGCCCGGCCCGCGGAACCGCGTGAGGAGATGGACGAGATGTTGACGATGCGCCCCTCGCCGCGGTCGAGCATGCGGCGCCCGGCGGCCTGGAGGGCGGAGAACACCCCGTGCAGATTCACGTCGACCACGGCCGACCACTCGTCCCACGTGAGGTCTTCGATGCCGCGGTGCCGCTGGATGCCCGCGTTGTTCACGAGAACCTCGATGGGCCCGAGCTCGGCCTCGATCTCGCCGAACACCCGGTCGACCGCGGCGTGATCGGTCACGTCGAGCTCACGCCACAGGATGCCGGCGGGGTTGTCGCCCGCGGTGAGGCCGGGCACGCGGTCGGTCGCCACCACGCGGTACCCGTCGGCGGAGAGCCGCTGTCCGATCTCCCAGCCGATGCCGGCGGAGCCTCCGGTGACGATGGCGACGGGGCGCTGCGCGGTCATGTCTCTCCTCTACGACGGGGATTTGCTATAGCAAGTGTAGCGGCCGCAGGTCAGTCCTCGAGCAGGCTCGCGACGAGGGTCACCGCGTGCGCCTCCAGCAGCTCCAGGGCCCCGGCGGCCAGGGGGGTCTGCCAGGCCTGGTAGGCGCCGCGGTCGTAGGCCTCGCGCGTCGGGAGGTAGACGAAGCCCGGGCCGTTCGTCAGGTTCATCACCACGATGGGCGTCGCGGGGAACCGTTCCCGCAGCGTCGTCTGCAACCGGGAGTACGCCTCGCCGGGATGCCCCACGATCACCGCGTCGCCCCAGCGCCACGCCCACACCGGGTGCTGCACGGTGGGCCCGTCGATGTAGCCGTCGCGCAGGTTCCGCGCCCGGCCCAGACGCTCGTCGCGGGAGCGGGGGTCGATGTCCTTCCACTCCTCCGCCAGCTGGTCGAGCGTCGGCAGGTCGCGCAGGGGGAGCTCGACGGCCGCCACGACCCCGCGCGCCCCGTCTCCGCCGTCGACCGGCCGCCCCGCCCAGATCGCGAGCGGCGCGCCCGACTCGACCACACCGTCCAGCGTCAGCTCCTCACCGGGCAGCGGCAGGGCGTCGAGCGCGGCGAGGACCGCGTGTCCGAGCGAGCGTCCGTGCCGGTCGGCAACGGTCACGTCTCCCGTGTACTGCTCGCGCGGGGCCAGCTCGCCCGATGCCCCCTGCACGAACAGGCACGGCTCACCGGTCGCGGCCTCGACGATCTCGCGCATCGCCCCGACGTAGTCCGGCGACACCTCGCGGCTCTGCCAGGCGAGCGTGGTCGGGTGGCAGGCGTAGTTCACCAGGGTCGCCCGCACCCGGCCGTCGACGCTGATGCGACCGATGGTCACGGTGTCATCGGCGGTGCCCTGCGGGTTGTAGCCCACGAGCGCCCGTCCGTCGAGGTCGAGCTCCCGTTCCGCGGCGAGGGTGCAGGTGCCCGTGGTCCACTCGATCAGTCCGGGGCGGGCGCCGTCGAGCGCTTCCCGTCCGGCCGCGACCCCGGCGGCGGACAGCGCCTCCAGGTAGCCGGGGATGAGCTCGCCCCCGGGCAGGTGCGCATCGGCGGCGCACAGCACCGCGCCGGCGTGCGTGTGCGACAGCGACAGCATGAGCTGGTCGGGTTCCAGGCCGAGACCGTCGAGGATCGCGCCGCGCACCCCCTGCTCGTCGGCGACCCGGCGCCACCAGGTGCCATCGACCGCGAGCAGCACGCGCGGGCGCTCGTCGGCCCCGATCACCGCGAGCGCGGTCAGCTCGAACGGGCGATGCGCGCCCTCGGAGCGCTCCCAGTCGGCGGGTCCCCAGTTCTTGGCGCGGATGCCCACCGGGGGCGTGATGTCGCGCCGGGCCACACCGATGCGGGCGCGCGTGCGCGGAACGCGGATGCGGTCGCCGAGGCGCGTGGCAGCTGCCGTGTCGTTCACTCCAGGTCCTCCCTGTCGTCCATCATGGCCGTCGCTCACACGCTCAGCACGTCGGCGATCAGCACCCGGTCCCCGGCCTCGGGCACCGTGGTCTCGACCCCGCGCTCCACGGAGTCGCTGTAGAGCAGCGTGGACGGCTCCGCGAACCCGTCGGCCAGCCGCAACCGTCCCCCGACGAACTGGGAGCCGGTGATGCGCGCATGGTTCACGCCCGCACCGATGTCGGCGTGCGCCGCACCGTTCGCGACCGTCGAGGTCACCCCGCTCAGACGCCAGGTGACGACGCCGTCGCCGGCCGCCCGCGACAGCAGGGCGACGTCGGCCCGCTCGGTGCCGAGCTCCACGCCCTCCACGGCGATGAGCTGGTCGCGCACGGCGGTCGCCGACAGCAGCACGTCGCGCACGGTGCCACCGCGGATCGTGACCCGCGACGCGCCGAGCTCGAACGGCGCGCCGGAGGCCGGGCCGCTCAGCCGGCAGTCGACGAACTCGACCGGTCCCGAACCGCGGGCCTTGGTCCCGTCAATGCCGCCGATGGTGCAGCGTACGAAGCTGACCGGGACCGTGACGGGCGTCTGCACGAGCACCTGGTCCTTCGGCAGCGCGAACGTGGAGTCCTCGATCGTCGTCGGCCGCGACGACCGCGCCGACCGCTGCCCGATCGCCAGCAGCCCGGCGGTGCAGCCGCGCACCTGGGCCCCGTCGGCATTGATGGTCATGGTCGCCTGCGGGTCGAACGTGGAGCGGCCGATCACCCGCACGTTCTCGAGCGTCAGGTCGCTGATCTTCGTGCCCGCGACGAACCACGAGCACACGTGGTCGCGCACCGTGATGCGCTTGGCGGCCGTGCCCCACTGCGCCCCGGAGTTGGCGATGTCCATCAGCCCGGAGTTGCCGATGAAGGTGAGGTCGTGCTCGTACTGGCCGTGCGTCGTGAACGGGTTGCCGCCCTGGTCGTCGCCGTCGCCGTGACAGTTCTCGACGATGCAGTACGCGCTCGCGGTGAGGTCGTTCAGGTGTCGCGCGTTCGACGACGTGCAGTCGGCGACCCGCCCGTAGAGGCTGTAGATCTGCTGCGTGAGGTACCCCGCGCCGCCGTAGAACACGGTGGGCGGGTTCTCGACCGAGCAGCGCTCGGTGGTGAAGTGGGTGTTCCACCGCCGCATGATCACGGGCCACCAGGTGCGGCTGGCGTGCACGTCGGCGACGTCGCAGTGGACGGCGTACTCGAAGGCGATCGGGTGCGACCCTGTGCGCTCGCGCGGATCGGGGAAGGACCCGTCGGTGGGTCCGTCGAACGGTCCGGCGCCGAGGAACCGCATGTTCGCGATGCGCACCCCGACGACCGGCTCCATCCGGCGCCAGGTGAGCCGGCGACCGGTGTCGAGCGGCCACCCGTTGAGGTAGTCGACGCGGATGTGCGCGGCGTCGAGCTGCTGCGTCACCTGCACGAACCGCTGCAGCTCGCGCTCGTCCCGCCCGCCACCGGCGACCTCGTCGCACTGCACCGCCCACCAGGTGTCGACGGCGAACGGGGTGGCGTCGGGCACCGCGACCGCGTCGGTCAGCTCCGCCCACGGCTCGGTCAGCCGGTGCTCGACGACCACGTCTGCCGCCACCCCGGTGAAGAACATGACCGCGCCGAACGGGTTGTCGGCGGTGTTCGGCTCGATCCCCTCCGTGGTGACCAGGTGCCCGCCGAAGTCGATCTCGATGTGCGAGCGGGTGAAGACGTGCCGCCGCTGGAACAGCAGGTCGGTCTGGGCCTCGATGCGCCGGACGGCGGGGTCGTTCACCAGCGCGTCGAGCGCGTCGTCGGCCGCCGTCTCGGGTCCGGTGATGCCGAAGACCCGGAAGTCGACCGTGCCGTCGTGGAGCAGCACCCACTTCGTGTGGCGCTTGCCGGCGACGACCGTGCCGCCGTTGACCGCGGTGTCGGCCTCACCGGCCCCCACGTACACGAGCAGGCCGGCGTCGCCGGGCGCGTGATACCCGGCGACGATCGCCAGCTCGCCCTCACGCGCCCGCAGCCCGGCCAGGTCGGCGACGGTCTCCGCCCTCGTGACGTCTTTCGAGCCCGCCGCGACGGGCGCCGCCTGCGCGGACGACGCGCCGACGACGGACCCGGCCGCACCGAGCGCGACGGCGCCGAGCCCGGTCATCAGGGCGCGACGCCCCGTCGAGCGCACACCCTGTTCGGTGCCGGTGGTGGTGTCGGACATGACGACTCCTTCGTTATCGACGGCGGGTCGGGACGTGGTGTCCCGTCGGTGTCATCCGCGCGCTCCCGCGGCGGTGGGGGCCGGGACGACCGCGGTGACCGCCCCCTGCGCCTGCCAGAGCGCCGCGGCCTCGGCCCGCCGGCGCCGCTCGAGCACCGGATCGGCCACCGGGATCGCGGCCATGAGGCTGCGCGTGTACTCGTGCTGCGGGTTCGCGAACAGGGCGTCGCGCGCGCCGACCTCCACGATCCGCCCGTGCTGCATCACGGCCACGGTCGACGACATGTACCGGATCACGGCGAGGTCGTGGCTGATGAAGAGGTACGTCAGGCCGAGCTCGGTCTGCAGGTCGCGCAACAGGTTCAGCACCTGCGCCTGGATCGACACGTCGAGCGCCGACACCGACTCGTCCAGCACCAGGAACTCCGGCTCCAGCACGAGCGACCGCGCGATCGACACCCGCTGGCACTGGCCGCCCGACATCGAGCGCGGCAGCCGGTGCGCGAACTCCTCGTCCAGCCGCACCCGGTGCATCGCCTCGCGCACCTTCTCGGCCCTGGTCGCCCGGGTGCCGATGCCGTGGGCGAGCAACGGAGCCTCGATGATCTGCGCCACGGTCTGCCGGCGGTTGAGCGCCGAGAACGGGTCCTGGAACACCATCTGCATGCGGCGGCGCAGCCTGCGCAGCTCCTCGCCGCGCAGGTCGTGCGGACGCTGCCCGTCGAACACCACCGCACCGCCGTCGATGCCGCCGAGCGCGAGCACCGCCTTCGACACGGTCGACTTGCCCGACCCCGACTCGCCGACGAGCCCCACGGTCTCGCCGCGGCGGATCTGGAACGACACGTCGTCGACCGCGGTCACGCGGCGTCCGGAGCCCAGCGTGAACACCTTCGTCACGCCCTGCACGTCGACCAGCACGTCGCCCGACTCCCTGGCCCGGTCGACCGCGCTGATCGTGTCGGCGGCGCCCTTCGTCTCGCCGAAGGGCCCCTCGCTCACGGACCGGGGGTGGGATGGCCCCGCACCGTGCGGTTCCGGGGTGGGCGGTGCGAGGTGAAGGGCGTCCACGGTCGGGATGGGCTGGTGCACGTCCACCGTGAGGTCGACCACGGCCCCCAGCAGCGCCTGCGTGTACGGGTGCTCGGGCGCGGCGTAGATCCGGTCGACGGGGCCCTCCTCGACCACGCGCCCGTGCCGCATCACGTGGATCCGCTCGCAGAAGCCGGCCGCGACGCCGAGGTCGTGCGTGATGAGCACGACCGCGGTGCCGTGGTCCTCCGCGAGACGGTCGAGCAGGTCGATGATGCGCGACTGCGTGGTCACGTCGAGGGCGGTGGTGGGCTCGTCGGCGATCAGCACCGCGGGCCGCGACGACATGGCCATCGCGATCATGACGCGCTGCCGCATGCCGCCGGAGAACTCGTGCGGGTACTGGCTCAGGCGCTCCTCGGGCAGCGGCACGCCGACCTCGGTCAGCAGCTCGACGGCCCTGGCACGCGCGGCCTGCCGCGACACCCGCTCGTGCAGCCGGATCGCCTCGACGAGCTGGTGCCCGATGGTGCGCACGGGGTTCAGCGACGACATCGGGTCCTGGTAGACCATCGCGATCTCGCCGCCGCGCACCTTCGTCATCTCGCGCGTGCGGAGAGTCAGCAGCTCGCGGTCGCGCAGCCGGATGCTGCCGCCGAGCTTCGCGCCGTCGGTGAGGCGCATGATCGACAGCGCGGTGAGCGACTTGCCGGAGCCGGACTCGCCGACCAGGCCGATCCGCTCGCCGGGGCGCACCGCGAAGCTGATGCCCTTCACGGGCGTCACGTCACCGTAGGAGACGGTGAGGTCCTGCACCCGCAGGACGGGAGCGGCGTCGGTCATCGGCCCTTCCCCTTCCGGTCGCCGCCGAACTGGTCGGCGAGCACGTTGAGCAGCCAGATGGTCACGAAGATGAACAGCGCGGGGAACAGCACGTACCCGATCGACTGGTACATCTTCTGGTAGCCCTGCTGCACGAGGGTGCCCCAGGTGGCCTCGGGCGGCGCGATGCCGAGCCCGACGAAGCTCATCGACGCCTCCAGCAGGATCGCGTTCGCGGCGTTGATGGCGGCCTGCACCACGATCGGTCCCTTGGCGTTGGGCAGCACCTCCGCGAACAGCAGGCGGCTGCGCTTCGAGCCGAAGGCCACGGCCGCGGTGAAGTAGTCCTCCTGCAGCTCGCTCAGCACCGACGACCGCACCAGCCGCGCGGTCGTGGGGGTGAGCAGGATGCCGATGATGACGGCGAGCTTCACGGGGTCGGCGCCGAACGCCGAGATGAACACCAGCGCGAACAGGATCTGCGGGATCGCCATCACGGTGTCGGCCAGGCGCATGAGCAGCTCGTCGACCCAGCCGCGGGCGAACGCGGCGGCCATGCCCCACGCGATGCCGAGCACCATCGCCACGAGCGTGGCACCGGCGGCGATGAACACGGTGAGCTGTCCGCCGTACAGCACGCGGCTGAACAGGTCGCGGCCGAGCTCGTCGGTGCCGAACAGGTGCACGGCCGTGGGCGCGGCGAAGCGGTCGGGCGACTGGGCCGCGGGGTCGAACGGCGCGATGACGGGCGCGAGCACGCAGGCCAGCACGATCAGGGCGAGCAGCGCGAGCGGGATCCACGACGCGGCGGCGAGCCGGCGGCGAGGACGGGTCGAGCGCAGGGCGAGGGTGAGGGTGTCAGCCACGGCTGCTCCTTGCACGAAGACGCGGGTCGAGCACGCCGTAGAGCAGATCGACGATCAGCGTCGTGAGGATGAACATGGCGGAGATCAGCAGCACCACCGACTGCAGCACCGCGTAGTCGCGCTTGAACACGGCGTCGATCGCCAGCGAGCCGAGCCCGGGAACACCGAACACGTACTCCACGATCACGACCCCGCCGAGCGTGTACCCGACGATGAGGCCGAGCATGGTGAGCCCCGGGATCAGGGCGTTGCGCAGCGCGTGCCCGAGCACCACCCCGCTCGCCGACTGCCCCTTGCCGCGGGCGGTGCGGATGTAGGGGGCGTCGAGCACCTCGACCATCGACGCCCGCAGGAACCGCATCAGCAGCGGTGCGGCGGCGAAGGCGAGGGTGAGGGCGGGCAGGATCATGCGCACGAGGTTGTCGGCCGGGTCGTCCGCGAACGGCGTGTAGCCGCGGGCGGGCAGCCACTTCAGCTGCACGGCGAACACCACGATCAGCACGATGCCGATGAGGAACTGCGGCAGCGCCATGCCCGCGGTGGAGATGGCCGTGAGCACGCGGTCGACCACGCCGAGCGGGCGCAGCGAGGCGATCACGGCGGCCGGGGTCGCGATGAGCACGGCCAGCAGGATGCCGATCAGCGTGAGCTCGAGCGTGGCGGGCAGGCGCTGCGCGATGAGCTCGGTCACCGAGAACTGGTTGAAGTACGACTGTCCGAAGTCGCCCGTGACGACGCCGCCGATCCAGCGCAGGTACTGCTCGATGACCGGGGCGTCGAGCCCGGCCTCCTCGCGCAGACGCTGGAGCATCTCGGCGTCCACGCCCGGCGTCGAGCCGAGACGGGTGATCACGGGGTCGCCCGGCAGCAGCCGGAGCACCACGAACACGAGGAGCGAGGTGGCGATCAGCATCGCGATGCTGATCGCCACCCGCCGCAGGACGGAGAGGAGCACGTCAGCCCTTCAACTGCGCGTTCTCGAGGTGCAGCTGCCCGCCGCCCTCGACCCACACGCCGTCGACCTTCGTGCTGGTCGCGGTGACCACGGTGGACTGCAGCGGCACGATCAGCGGCACCTGCTGGTTGATGATCGTCTGCACGGTGCCCCACTTCTCGGCACGCGCGGCCTGGTCGGGCTCGGCGACGGCGGCGGCGAAGGCCGACTGGAACTCCGGGTCGACCCAGTTGCACTCGCAGCGGCCCTCCAGATAGAAGTTCAGCGAGTAGGCGGGCTCGGGTGGCGTGGACTGGAAGTTCGGCACGATGTAGCCGGGGAAGCTCTTGCCCGCCGGGTAGAACGAGTCGACCCAGGTGCCGACGTCGTTGTTGTCGATCTTCAGGGTGATGCCGATCTCCTTGAGGCTGGCCTGCAGGATCTCGCCGCTGGTGTTCCACTCCGGGTACTGTCCGGCGACGCCCCACCAGGTGAGGGTGCTGCCCTCGGTCACGCCGGCCTCGGCGAACAGCTCCTTGGCCTTGTCGAGGTCGTAGGAGTAGTCGGTCAGGTCGCCGCCGTACCAGGGGTTCACCTCGCCGAGGGCGTTGTTGGTCGGGGAGACCGTGCCCTGGCCGTAGTACGCGGCGTCGAGGATCGCCTCGCGGTCGATCGCGTATGCGAGGGCCTGCCGCGCACGCACGTCGTTGAACGGCGGGGAGGTGGTGTCGACCTCCCACGATGGCCACTGGCTCGGGTTCTCCGGCTTCACGAGCGCGATGTCGCCGCCGGCCTCCAGGCCCTCGACGTCGCCCTGCGGCACCGACCACAGCACGTCGATGTCGCCCGAGCGCAGTCCGGTCACGGCGGCCGTGGACTCGGCGGCCTTCACGATCCTGATCTCGTCGAGCGCGGGGGCGTCGCCGAAGTACTCGGGGTTGGGCACGAGCGTGAGGCTGTCGTCGGGTGTGAAGGCGTCGACGATGTAGGGACCGGTGCCGATGGGCTCCTTGTCGATGGTGTCGAGCGCGTCGACGTCGAGCATCTTGACCCACACGATGCCGGCGTCGAACGTGGCGATCGGCTCGGAGAGCGTGATGACGACGGTCTTGTCGTCGGGGGCGGTGACGTCGGTCACCATGTCGATCTTGTTCTTCTCCTGCGTGGCGGTCTCGGGGTCGAGGTAGTACTCGAAGGAGGCCACGGCGTCTTCCGCGGTGAACGGGTCGCCGTTGGAGAACGTGACGCCGTCGCGGAGCGTGAACGTCCACGTCTTCTGGTCGTCTGAGGTCTCCCAGCTCTCGGCGAGGTCGCCGACGATCTCGCCGGACTCGTCGGTGGTGGTGAGGCCGTTCCAGAGCAGCGGGAACAGCACCTCCTCCCACGCGAAGGTGCGGATGGCCGGGTTGAGCTGCGGGATGCCCTGGGCCGCGGCGACGGTGAGCGTGCCGCCGTCCTGGGCGGAGCCGTCGGGGGTGGATGAGGTGCTGCAGCCAGCGGTGATCAGCGCGGCGGTGAGCAGCGCTGCTCCGCCGAGAAGGACGCGACGACGCGACATGGGTGCCTCCAGGTGTCGGGTGGTGCTTCGGGTGATGCTTCGGGTAAGGGTGTTCGCTATAGCATGTAGCAAAAGCGCGAGGGCGTCTAGAGCGAACCGGATCGGCGGGGGTACGTTCTCGTTACGCCCGCCGATCCGGACGGCTCAGCGCGCGGCGGGCGCCGACTGCGGCGCCGGTGCGGGCGCCGTGGTGAAGTCGGCGCGACGGCTCAGCACGAACGCGATCGTCGCCCCGAGCAGGGTGAGCCCGGAGATGAGCAGCAGACCCCACACGGCGGATCCCGTGGTCTGGCTGATCCAGCCGATCGCGTACGGACCGGCGAACCCGGCGAGATTGCCGACGGAGTTGATGAACGCCAGTCCCGCCGCTGCGGCCGTGCCGGTGAGCACCATGGGCGGCAGGCTCCAGAACAGCGGCGTGGTCGAGAACAGGGCGGACATCCCGACGCACAGCGCCGCGAGCGCGAGGATCGGAGTGCCCTGCGCCGCGACCGCTGCGATGAGCGACAGGGCCGTGATGCTCAGCGTGATGCCGATCTGGAGCGGGATGTTGCCCTGCTTCCGCGCGGCGCGCTCCCACGGCAGCATCACCAGCGCCGCGCAGAGGTTGGGCAACGCCACCAGCCATCCGGTCGTGGCATTGGAGAAGTCGCCCATGCTCTTCACGATCGTCGGCAGCCACATGCCCAGGCCGTACGCCCCGAACACGACGCCGAAGAACAGCACGATCAGCGTCCACAGCCGCCCGTTGCGGAAGACCTCGCCCAGGCGGAGGCGGCCGTGGCGCTGCTCCGTGGCCTGCGTCTCGGCGGCGAGCGTGTCGGTGATCCACCGCTGCTCGGCCGGGTTCAGCCAGCGGGCGTCCTGCGGGCGATCGGGCAGCCAGAAGAACACGACGAACGCGAGCAGCACGGCGGGCACGCCCTGCAGGAGGAACACCAGCTGCCAGCCGTCCAGACCCCACAGTCCGTGGAGCTCGAGCATCCAGCCCGACAGCGGTGCGGCGACGGCGTTGGCGATCGGGTTCGACAGCACGAACACGGCGAGCACCTGCGTGCGGTACTGCCGCGGGAACCAGAGCGTGAGGTAGAGCAGCACGCCGGGGAAGAACCCGGCCTCCGCGATGCCGAGGATGAAGCGCGCGATCGCGAACTGCGTCTCGTCCTGCACGAAGGCGGTGAGGGCGGCGACGATGCCCCACGAGATCATGATGCGCGCGATCCACTTGCGGGCGCCGAACTTCTCCAGCAGCAGGTTGCTGGGCACCTCGAAGAGGAGGTAGCCGATGAAGAAGATGCCGGCCGCGAAGCCGAACGCCGCCTCGGTGATGTTCAGCGCGGCCGTCATCTCGAGCTTGGCGAAGCCCGCGTTGTTCCGGTCGATGTAGGCGACGAGGTAGAGCAGTCCGAGGAACGGGCCGAGCCGCCAGATCGCCTTCTTCATGGCCGCGGCTCCCACCGCGGCGTCGGCGGCGCGCTCCTGGGCGGCCGAGTCAGTGCCGGACATGACAACTCCTTCGTCATCGCTGGGTTTTGCTATAGCATCTAGCACCAGCGTCGTTCTGTCCAGTCCTGTCGCGGATGCCATAGCATCGAGCGAGCGAAGAGGCCCCGCGCGACGAGCACCGGGCCGCGCGAAACCGAGAAGGGCCCCGGATGCGCAGCGTGTCGGATCAGAACATCGCCGAACAGGTCACCGACGAGCTTCGGGCCGCCATCCACTCGGGCGAGCTCGCGCCGGGCGAACGGCTGGTGGAGCGCAAGCTCGCGGAGCGGCTCGGCGTGAGCCACATCCCGGTGCGCGAGGCGCTGACCCGCCTGGCCGAGGAGCGCCTGATCACACGCGAACCCCGCCGCGGCGCCCGCGTGGCCCAGCTCACCGCGCAGGACCTGGAGGAGATCTCGAGCCTGCGCATCGTGCTCGAGCAGTTCATGGCCATCCGCGTGCAGGAGCGGTGGAACGAGGAGTCGGCGGCACGCCTCGGCGCCATCATCCAGGCGATGTCCGATGCGGCGCCCGGCGACATCGCGGAGGTGCTGCGCCAGGACCGGCTGTTCCACGAGACGCTGGCCGACCTCGCCGAGCACCGGTTCCTCGACGAGCTCAGCGCCCAGCTGCGTGGTCGGATCGCCGGGTTCATCCAGGCCGCGAACGCCGCGCTCGACCCCGCCGAGCAGGAGGAGCACGTGCGCAGCCACCAGCAGATCATCGACGCCGTGGCCAGCGGCGACCCCGATCGCGCCCGCGCCGTGATCGCCGAGCACGTGACGCGCGCTGTCGAGCGCATCACCCCGACGGTCGAGGCGGAGGCCGAGTGACCGCGACCGGCCGCCGCACCATCGTCCTGACCGGTGCTTCCGACGGCATCGGCGCTGCCGCCGCGCGTCAGCTCGCCGACACCGGGCATCGGCTGATCCTGGTCGGGCGCTCCCCGGAGAAGACCCGCGCCGTCGCGGAGGAGACCGGAGCCGAGCATCACGTGGCCGACTTCGCGCGGCTCGACGACGTCCGCTCCCTCGCGACCCGCATCGACGCGGCCGTGGGCGACGACGGCATCGATGTGCTGGCCAACAACGCCGGCGGCATCTTCGGCGACCGCACCCCCACGGTCGACGGCCACGAGAAGACGCTCCAGGTGAACCACCTGGCGCCGTTCCTGCTGACGAATCTGCTGCTGCCCCACCTGCTCCGGGTGCGCGGCGCCGTGATCAACACGTCGAGCGTGGGCCACCGGCTGTTCGGGCACCTCGACCTGGACGACCTCGACAACCATCGCCGCTTCAGCCCCAACAAGGCCTACGGCGACGCGAAGCTCGCCAACATCCTGTTCGCGAAGAGCCTGCACGAGAGGTTCCACGCGCGGGGCCTCAGCGCCGTGGCGTTCCACCCCGGCACGGTCCGCACGAACTTCGCGGCGGACTCGTCGAGCATCATGCGGCTGGTGTACCGGTCGCCGCTGCGGCACGTCCTCCTGATCGGGACCGACCGCGGAGGGGCGACCCTGCGGTGGTTCATCGAGGGGACCCCGGGCGAGACCTGGACCTCCGGCGCCTACTACGACGAGCGCGTCCTCACCACCCGGGTGAACCCGCAGGCGAACGACCCCGTGCTCGCGGAGGCCCTGTGGCAGCGGAGCGCCGAGCTCGTCGGACTCCCCGCCGCCGAGGACTGATCCCGCGGACGCCGATCGCCCGCGGTCGTGACACGAGGAGCGCCCCCTCGCGCACCGGTGTGTGAGGCACCGGCGCCCGAGGGGGCGCAGTCCTATCGAGCGGACGGGCTCGACGCGGGGTCAGTTCCCGCGCGTGTTCACGAACGGATCCAGACCCGCGTCCTTGAACGACTCGAGCATGCCGGGGCCGTTCTCGATCTGGAGCGTGCACTTCTCCCCCGTGCCCAGGGCACCGGGCGAGTTGAACCGCACGAGCGCCTTCAGGTTCGGGTAGTCCTTCAGCGCATCGGGGATGTCGCGGTGCCAGTCCTGCGCGAGCGCCGGGTCGGACGTGTTGTACGAGGTGCCGTACTCGGACAGGATCTGCGGCTTGGTGCCCAGGCTGCCCTGCGTGAAGAAGTGGTACTTCTGATCGATCTTGTCGGCGAAGGTCGTCCACCCGGTGCCGTTGCACGTGTAGAAGTTGTACGGGTCGTAACCCACCCAGTCCACGTAGGAGTCTCCGGGGTAGCCCTGCATGATGCGGTCGTCGTTCCCGTCGCCGAGGTACCCCGTCGACACCCAGGCCCACGCGACGTTGGTCACGCCCTTGGCCTCGAAACGGTCATGGATGTGGCGGTAGGCGCTGGCGTAGTCCGCCATCGTGCCCTTCTCCTCGTTCGGGCCGTTGTCGAACTCGGGATCGAACGCGATCATGACCTGCTTGCCGAACGCCTTGACCCGGTCGGCGGCGGAGTCGATGTACGAGTCCATCTCGCCCTTGGTGATGCGCGACCACGCGATCATGGTGTTGGTGTCGGAGACGCGCGACTGCCACGAGAACAGCAGCGTGCGGTCCTGACCCAGCGTCTGCTCCTCCGCGTCGGGGAACTGCCCCTGATGCACGTGGGTGGAGAAGTCGTGGTACCGCATGGTCATGTCGAACTTGCGCCCGACCTTGGCCTCGAGATCGGTGACCGAGGTCACGAGGTTCGATCCGCCCTCGGTGGCGTACACGCCCCACAGGGCGCCGCACGACGGAGCCAGCATCGCCTGGGCACCGCAGGCGTCGGGGTCGCTCGTCGCCGACCCACTCCCGTCCGTCGCCGGCGCGGGTGCGGGGGCGGGGGCCGGCTCGGGTGCGGGAGCGGGCTCCTCGGCCGGAGGTTCCTGCTCGCTCGCCGGCGGCGCGACCTGCGTGGAGTCGTCCTCCGGAGCCGGAGCCGGAGCCGGGGCCGGAGCCGGGGCGGGCGCGGGAGCCACGGCCTGACCCGACGGGGTGTCTTCCCGCACGAGGTGTGCGTCGAAGCTCACATTGGGGGTCGCGTGGTAGTTGGCCAGCACCTGCACCGCGATGGTGTTCTCGCCCTCGTGGAGAAGGTTCACCGGGATCGAGAACGACACCGGGTTCGAGCGGGCGGAGGTGGTCGACGGCGCGGCGGTGGCGTAGCTCTTCGCCGTGATGTCGCCCTTCGGCGCGTTCTTGCGCCCGACCTCGGTGCCGTTGATCCACACCACGATGCCGTCGTCGGCCCAGGTGTTGAGCCACGACCACTCGGGGAGGTCCGAGGTGAGCGTGAAGCTCTTGGTGAAGAAGGTCGACAGCGGGCGGTCGGTCGACGACGGGATCTTCGTCGCGACGCGTCCGACCCGCGAACCGGCGCCGAACGGAGCCTTCGCGGTGTCCCACGACGACGAGCCGGTCTGCCAGTCGGACGAGGGCGCCGTGGTCGACCGGTAGTACGACCACTCCGACCCCCTCTCGATCACGGAGGCGATGGCGTTCGACGCCGCGTCTGCGGCGGAGGCCGAGGAGGGTGCCGCGATGGCACCGGAGCCGATCACCGCGACGGCGGCGAGAGAGGCGAGCAGGGTAGAGCGGACAGGGTGAATCGAATTACGTAGTGATCTCATCATTTCGAAGGGTCAGGAAGACCGCCCGGATCTCTCGGGATGTCACCGGGTTCTTCTGGTTCGGATGCGGGCCGAGCTTTCCCCCTCGATGCATCCTGCGAACAGATAGCGGTGTCCACCCTATGCGACAGAATGTAACGCGTTACCCATATTCCAGAGCGATACGATCTCGACGGCCGCGGGAGAGCCGACGAACGGCCCTCCCGCGGCGCACCCTCACACCAGCAGATTCGCGGTGTCGACCACGCGGTCGCCCGCGTCGGGGAAGGCCGTGCGAGTCACCCCGGCCTCGACGTTCCCGGTGTGCAGCAGCGTCGACTCGGCACCGAACGCGTCGGCCCCCAGCTCGAGCCTGCCGCCCTCGAACCGGTTCCCGACCGCGCGGTAGTGCGTCGCGCCCGAGGTGAGGGAGACGTGGTTCGTGCCGCCGTCGCCGCGGAAGGTGCTGTCGCTCAGGGTCACGTGCAGCTCGCCCGCGCCCGTCCGCCCGATCCCCGTGCCGCCCTTCGCCGCGACGTCCGCACCCGCGAACTCCAGCGTCTGCCGCTCGCCCCTGGCCGCCGCGATCCGCACGTTGCGCAGGGTCGCGCCCTCGAACCGCAGCCGCTCGGACGACGACGCGAGGGGCGCGGAGTCCTCCGCGGCGGTGAGGGTCGAGCCGCGGAACGTCACGGCGCCCGCCCCGCCGATCTTCACGCCGCCGACGTTCGTGAGCACGGTGTCGACGAAGGTGACCGGGGTCGTGACCGTCGCGTTGGTGAGGTCGCCCGGAGCGACGAACGTGATGTGCGAGTCGGCGATCACGGTCGGGCGGGCGGAGTTGTCCGACGCCTGCGTGATGATCAGGGTGTCCGACGCCGTGCACCCGCGCAGCTGCGCGCCGTCGGCGTTGATCCACAGCATGCCGGAGCCCGACAGCGACGGCTTGCCGATCACCTGCACGTCCTCCAGCGTGAGGTCGGTGATGCGCACGCGCGCCACGAACCACGAGCACACGTGCTTGCGCACCGTGATGCGCTTGGCGGCCGAGCCCCACGCGGCACCCGAGTTCGCGAACGTCATCAGGCCGGAGTTGCCCGTGTAGGTCAGGTCGTGCTCGTACTGCCCGTGCGTCACGAACGGGCCCTGGTCGTCGCCGTCGCCGTGGCAGTTCTCCACCAGGCAGTAGGCGCTCGCCGTGAAGTCGTTGAGGTGCCGCGCGTTCGCGGTGTGGCAGTTGGCGACGTACCCGTACAGGCAGTAGATCTGCTGCGTCAGGTAGCCCGCGCCACCCCACGTGACGGAGGTCGGGTTCTTCAGCGTGCAGCTCTCGGTGCTGAAGTACGTGTTCCAGCGACGCTGGATGAGCGGCCAGAACGTGGCGGTGCCGTCGATGTGGTCGACGTCGCAGCGCACCGCGTACTCGAACGCCAGCGGGTGCGAGCCGGTGTACTCGTCGGTCCCTCCGCCCAGGAACTTCAGGTTCGACACCGTGATGTCCTGCACGGGCTTCACGTGCCGCCACGTCATGGTGCGGTCCTTGCCGAGCGGCCAGCCGTTCTTGTAGTTCACGCGGATGTGCGTGCCGTCGACGATCTGGGTCACCTGCACGAGCCGCTGCAGTTCGCGCTCCCAGCGACCCGAGAGCGCGTTCACCTCGGCCGCGTACCACTCGCCGACCGCGAAGAACGACGAGTCGGCGACCGGGAAGACGTCGGCGAGGTCGGGCACGTTCTCGCCGAGCCGCGCCTCCTGCACCGCCTCGGTCACCTCGCCGCGGAAGAACATGACCGCGGCGAACGGGTCGTCCTTGCCGGCGTTCTCGATGCCCTGCGTGGTCATGAGGTGGTGGTGGAAGTCGAACGCCAGGTGGGAACGGGTGAACCGGTGCCGGCGCACGAAGTTGAGGTCGGAGTACGCCTCGATGCGGCGGACGCTCGCGTCGCCCACCAGCGCGTCCAGCGCGTCGTCGGCCGGGACGGAGGCGTCCATGATCCCGAACACCCGGAAGTCCACCGTGCCCTGGTGCACCAGCACCCAGACGCCGCCCTTGGGCCCCGCGAGCACCGTGCCGCCGTTGGCGGCAGGGCCGTCCTTCTTCACGAAGCGGTACACGCCGGCGCCGCCGTCGCCCGGAGCCGCGTAGCCGCTCGTACGCACCAGGTCGCCGTCCTTGCCCTTGCGAGCCGCGAGCGCCGCAGCCGTGCCGGCGTTCGCCACGGTCTTCGAGCCCGACGAGTCCTGCGGCGCCACGGGGCCGGCGGCCTGCGCGGCGCTCGGGGCGCC